>JAZQUQ010000195.1:0-7911 GCA_045631365.1 Eubacteriales bacterium
GCCTTGTAGCGGTATTCAAAGTCGTGTTCTACCAGCATGTGTGTGGCAGGGATGGCAACCGCACCCAGCTTGTGGAGGGCGATGGAGGCGATCCAGAACTGCCAATGTCTCTTCAGAACCAGCATGACGGTGTCGCCGTGCTTGATGCCGAGAGATTCAAAATAGTTTGCCGCACGGTTGGAGAGAAGGGAGATATCCTTGTAAGTAAAGCGGCGTTCGTTCTTGTTGATATCAAGATGGAGGAGTGCCACCTTATCGGGGGTCTTCTGTGCGATGGCGTCCACGGTGTCGTAGGCGAAGTTGTAGGAGTCTGCGTTCTTGAACTCGATCTTCTTCAGCTTGCCGTTTTCCTCAGTGCATTCGATGAAGCGGAGGGCAACGGGATCTGCGGGAAGGGGAGAGAGGGGGGGTTCTGCAGTGGCAGCGGAAACGGATTCCTCGGTGGTTTCGGGATAGTCGTAAGCCGCACCGCCGTTGGAGATGACGATGGCGAGGAACTTGCAGTCGCCGCCGTATGCGATCATTCCGTGAGGCTTGGAGCTGTCGTAGTAGATGGAATCCCCGGGATTCAGGATTTCTTCATGACCGTCGATGGAGGTCTTGAGAGAACCTTCCAGAATGTAGTTGTATTCGTGACCCTCGTGCTTGCTCAGCTTGATGGGCTTGTTTTGCTCTTCCTCGGAATACTTGGCGGTAACCACAAAGGGTTCCGCGATCTTTCCCTTGAAGAGGGGAGCCATGTTGCGGTACTGGAAGCCCTTGCGTCTTGCGATGGGAAGACCGCCGCCTGCACGGGTGATGCTGTATTCTTCCAGCGTAGGGCTGGTACCCTTCAGAAGATCGGTGGTGTCCACGCCGAAACGCGCAGCGCACTTGTAAATGAAAGTAAAGGTGAAATCTGCATTTCCCGCTTCCAGTTCTCTGTAGGTTTCTACGGAGACACCGGTGCATTTTGCCATTTCTTCTTCGGAAATTTCGCAAACCAGTCTCGTTTCCCTGATTCTTGCGGCTACTTCCTTGATCTGTTCCATAACAATAACCTGACCTTTCTTTGGCTTTTGCCAAGATTAATAAATGTTCCTTGGAGGCGGGCTGATTGAATAAAAAAAGTCCGTCTCAAACTTTGAGACGAACATCGTAATCGAATATTCGCGGTACCACTCAAATTGCACAAAACGTGCCTCTCTGCGGACTCAAACAAGCCCTCTGCCTTTACGTTGCAGCTCACGGGGAATTATTACTCGGCAATGCCTTTCCGTTCCCGACTCGGAAGTGATTATGTATCAATCGGATGTGTCTGCTTCCACCAACGCAGACTCTCTGGAACATCGCTGTGATGGATACACGTCTTCGTCACAGTCTTTTTTGTTATGGCAAAATTATAGCACACAGAAAAGAGACTGTCAAGGGGTAAAGTTGCACAAATATATTTCAATTGATTTGTGAGTGGTGTTGCAAAAGTTTGCATTCTGTGGTGATTTGCGGAAATTTTCTTCCCTTTCGTCATAGATGAGCTTCTGCCGAATAAGATGAGAAGGAGAATTTGTATTCCGAAAAAACGGGGGAGAAAAAGAATGGAGACCATCTGCTTCTGGCTGTGCGGGGTGCTGACCCCTGTGATGATTTCCGTGGGGGGGCTGTTTTTTTCGTGCAAAATCGGGATTCTGCGTATTCTGTCCCCGCGGCGGTTTATGAAAGCCCTCTCGGATACCGCCAATGGAACGGGTACATCCCCCTTTGTCAGCCTGAGTATGGCTCTGGCGGGAACCCTTGGAGTGGGGAACATCACAGGGGTGGCGGCGGCTGTCCGTTCGGGCGGTGCCGGGGCGGCATTCTGGATGTGGGGGGGTGCCGTTCTCTCCATGAGCATCAAATACGGCGAGGTTGCCCTTGCGGTGAAGTATCGGAGGAAAAGCGGATCGGGGTACAAGGGCGGCGCCATGTACTATATTTCCGACGGGCTCGGGAGACGGTTCCAAGGGAAGAATTTCACGGGATTCGGGGGAATGTTTGCCCTCCTTTGTGTGATCAATTCCCTCATTACGGGGAATATTGTGCAGACCAATTCGGCGGCAGCGGTGGTTCCTATGCTCCCGAACGCCGTCGTTGGGGGGATTCTTGCCCTTTTGGTGGGGATCTCGGTGCTCTTTGGAATTCACCGTATCGGAACGATCACCGCACGACTGATTCCCATTCTGACGGGGGTCTATCTTGCTCTGTCCCTTACGATCCTCGCGATGAATTACAGAGAAATTCCTTCTGTTTTTGGGGATATCCTTGGTTCTGCCTTCTGTTTTCGTGCAGCTGCGGGGGGAGCGGTGGGGATTACGGCAAGAGAAGCCGTCCGCTTCGGTATCACAAGAGGAATTTTCTCCAACGAGGCAGGCTGCGGCACTTCTCCTACCGCCCACGCATCGGCAGACACCAAAAGCCCCTTCCATCAAGGTTGTTTCGGCATTTTCGAGGTTATTGCAGATACCTTAGTTTTGTGCACCGTGACAGCGTTTGTTCTGCTGATTGCGGACCGACGGTATGGTATTCTTTCGGCAGTCCGAGGGGAAGGGGACGCTGCCTTGACCCTCCGTGCCTTCTCGGAATTAAGCGGGGATTGGGCATACGGTGTCCTTGCCGTATCGGTGATGATGTTTGCTTACGCCACCGTTCTTGCTCAGATGTACTACGGCATGACCGCGGTGGAGTATATCACGAAATCGCGTCTTGCCAAGGGAGGATACTTGCTTTTTTCTGTTTTTTGTGCTTTCCTCGGTTCCGTGATCCGCGCGGATGTGATGTGGGATTTCGCGGACCTTACGGTGTGCGGGATGACGGTTTTGAATATTGCTGTGTTGTTTTTGCTTCGGAAAGAAATATACGAAACAGTACCATATGGTGTGAAAATTTGTGCATATAAAGCAAAAAGACCGCTGAATTAAGCGGTCTTTTTGGAGCTACTACCCAGATTCGAACTGGGGACCTCATCCTTACCAAGGATGTGCTCTACCAACTGAGCCATAGTAGCGTTCCCTCGAACGATATAGATTATATCACAATCGTTCGGGAATGTCAATAGGTTTTTGGAAAGTTTTTTAACTTTTTTTCGAATTTTGAAAAACGGCGTTGAAACGGTGCCTTCGTTCTCTTACCACTGATAATCGAACACGATCCCGCTTGCCACGGATTTGTCTACCACGCAGATGAAGGTCTTTCCGCAGTTCAGATACAGCTCATCCCCGTTTTTGTATTTCAGCACAAGGGGGGCGGTGTCGTTTTCTCTTGACCAATGGATCACTTTGCGGCGGCCGTTGGTGATAAAGTATCCCTGACCGCTGCCTACGGTTTCAATGCTCAGTCTTCCCGAGGTATCTTCCGGAATTTTTTCCACGTCGGTGAACAGAATGATGACGTTCTTTACGGAAAGCTGTTCTCCCGTCAGACCGTCTACCTGAGGCATTCCGTTGTACTGGTAACGGAGGTATTCTCCCGTTTCGGTGCTGTAAACGAAGTCAACGGTCTGGTAGAAGGTGGATTCCATGTGAACGTGAGAGGCAATGGAACCAACGGGCTGTACGTCTTCGGCTTCATCGTAGAAGAGGAAGGAAGGGGTGAAGGAATCGCTGTGGGATGTATCGTATTTCTTGAATGCAATGCCGTCCGCAATCTTTGCTCCCGTAGTCATCAGGGTATGTTCAAACGACATATAGGTGAGGCGTGCCTCGTCACGGTAGAACATATCGGGGACGTACATGTTTACACCGTCAAGGTTGTGAATGCCGCGCTCCGCCAGCTTGGTGTATGCCAGAGGGCTTCCGCCTGCGTGGACGTAGATGGCGTCATGGGTGTGGAGCATATCCACGAAATAGTCACGGGAGGAGCGGACGGAACCGACGACATCCATGCTCTCGTAATTGCTGACCAGCATCATGATGCGGGTGATTCCGCCTTCCACGGGGAATTCATAGTAGATATCTCCCGCGTTCAGGCTGTTCTGAGGCATACATTCCCGAATGTTGTTTAGCATGACCGCCACGGGGCGTTTGTTCTGCTCTTCCTCGGAAACGGTCTTGCCGTTGAGATAGTTGTAATGCTTTGTCTCTGCCGTTTCGGCGGGGTCTTCGGTGGTTTCGGGAGCCTTGGTTTCGGGAGAAGCGACGGTTGCGTCCGATTCGGCGTCGGGGTCACCCACAACTTCCGCATCGTCGGGGAGGAGAGGGGTGGTTTCTACAGGTGCCGTTTGGGTTTCTTCGGCTTCGGGATTGGGGGATTCGGTTTCAATGACCGAGGGTGACGCTTTTTCCGTATCGGCGGTAGTTTCCTGAGGGACGGTTTTATTGCAGCTCATGGTACCGAGGCACAGGAGTGCGGTGAGAAATACGAGAGCTGCTTTTTTGAATTTGAACATGATCAATCTCCGTTTCTTGACAATCTTTATTTGTTGAAAAAATTCAGGATGTTTGTCAAAAGTATGGCAACAAATATTTTACATCACAGGAAAAGATAAGTCAAGGGAATTGTCCTTTTTTCTTCAAAAACATTGAAAAATAGTGAAAAAAGGGGGAATTTCTTGACAACGGGGGCGGGATCATGTAAAATGAAATCAAAAAAACGGAGGACGCGATATGAACGGAAAGCGTAAATTTATCCTTGATACAGACCTTGGCCCCGACTGCGACGACTGCGGTGCCCTTGCCATTCTGGATTGGTACCACAAGCACGGAAAGGCGGAGCTTTTGGGTGTGACCCACTGTACCTCCGACGTGCAGAGCGTGAACGTGATCGCAGCCATTCACGAGTGGTTCGGCGTGGAGATCCCCATCGGTCAGACGGACAGAACGGGATTTTTCGATGCTCCTGCATTTTATAAATATACCAAACCCATGTCCGATGCCTATCTTGCGTCCCATTCTCCCGCAAAGTATGAGTCTGCGGTGCCGCTGCTGCGCCGTCTCCTTGCGGAAAACCGTGACGTGACCTTTATTACCATCGGTTTTCTCAACAATTTAAGCGACCTTATGAAGTCCGGAGGGGACGAAATCTCTCCTCTTTCGGGAATCGAGCTGATGAAGCAGTCCGTTTCCTCCGTTGTGGTGATGGGCGGATACTTCGAGCCTCCCTATAACGGTGAATTCAACATTGACGGCGATATCCCCGCTGCACAGTATGTGACGGAGAACTGCCCCGTTTCCATGGTATACTGCGGATTTGAGGCAGGTGCCAACGTGACCACGGGTGCGGTGCTGGAAAATTGTGACGACGCCTATCCCGTGAAGCAGGCGTACAAACATTATATTGGAAATTCGTATCTCCGTCCGTCGTGGGACCTTGTGACGGTGTACTACGCATTGGAGCCGCAGCTTGAGGGATGGATTGTCTCCGACGAGTGCAAGGTTCGCTTCAATGAGGGGGCAGAACCGGTGATTTCCGAGGGAACGGGTGCAAGATTCATCCGTTATTCCGACGAAAAGGAACTGGCGGAAAAATTGGATGCTATTCTTGCCTCCAGATAACGAAAAACAGAATCGGCGGAGGATTTCTCATCTTGCAGGAGGGATCCACGCCGATTTTTCACGTGTATTATACGAAAATGACGGCATGCGGCGGTAAATTATTATGCTTCTTTGTGTATTTTTTTGCGAACCACTTGACAGAAACCATTTGTGAGTGCTATAATAAATAGGAACAAAGATCGTATAGGTACCGACGGAGTTGTGATCCGGTGTCGTATTGCAGGGCACGGCTTTTTTTCTTTCAATAGGATTTGGCAAGGGATTGCGGAATCAAGGTACGGTATAGATTGAGAATAATGTTATATTACGGAAAGGAATTGTTATTATGGCAGAAAGTACAGTAAACGGAACATATATGATTTATAAAAACCGTCCTCTGGTAAGGGAGGATAATATTGTTTGCTACGGCAGTATGGACGAGGCGTATTTCCTTCAGCTGATTATCATGTCCGAGAAGGAATACGGCGGAAGCACCGTTCCCGATAAGGTGGTCGTTCAGATCGTCAGCACAGCGGACAAAAAGGTAGTGAAGCAGGACCTGAAGGACGGCTTCTACAATGCGCTGGAGCTTGGTGTGATCTGGCTGGAACGTCAGCTTGCTTCTTAAATCCGAATAAAATTCAGGCATTGCCTTGTTCCTCACGGAAAGGGCAGTGCCTGTTTTTGTTTGTCCGTCATAAACGGGGAGAAGATGAATATAATGGTAGCGGACAAAATTGCGTTATGGAGGAAAGTTATGTTTATCTGTACGGTCAAAGCGAATACCTTAAAATTCATCGGCGTTGTGGGGCTGGCGGTTCTTTCCCTTGCGGTGATCATCTTCTGTATCCCCGAATATACCCCCGTCACCACCAACAGCATTGCAGTATCCGTGGCAAAGTATAACTATGAGAAGATCAAAACCCCCGAGGACGTGATCGAGTTCCTTGCCCAGTTCGGCTGGGAGACGGAAAGGGAACCCGTGGAGGAGGTCACCATGAAAATCCCCGCCGAGTTCGATAAGGTGATGAACGCCTACAACGAGCTGCAGAAAAACCAAGGCCTCGACCTCTCTAAATATAAAGGAAAACAAGTGACTCGCTATACCTACCGCATCACCAATTACCCCGACTACCCAGGCACCGTCTTCGCCAACGTAATCCTCTACAAAAACAAAGTAATCGGAGGCGACATCTGCTCCTCCGACATCACCGGCTTTATTCATGGGTTTGAAAAATAGGGGAATAATGGGGGACACTTTTTTGGAAAAAAGTATCCCCCAAGCCCCCATCAAAAAACTTCTAAACAATGGCACAAATTCAGTAAAACAAAATACCCAAATCCTTGTTCCTGTTCAAAAGTTTTTGAAGGGGGTTTTAGGGGGAAACTTTTCTCAAAAAGTTTCCCCCTAAGTAATATATTTAGTTCTTGAGTGACTGCATCGGTGCGGGGATTCTGCCGCCTCGGTTGATGAATTTTTCGCTGCTTACGTTGGTGCGCAGGGGCATGATGGGACCGGTGCCGAGGAGTCCGCCGAATTCGAGGACTTCGCCTGCCTTCTTGCCGATGGCGGGGATGAGGCGGACCGCGGTGGTCTTGCTGTTAACCATACCGATGGCTGCTTCGTCCGCGATGATGGCGGAGAGGGTGGAGGCGGGAGTATCACCGGGAACAACGATCATATCAAGACCCACGGAGCAAACGGAGGTCATAGCCTCCAGCTTTTCGATGGAGAGCGTTCCGTTTTCCGCTGCTGCAATCATGCCGGCATCCTCGGAAACGGGGATGAACGCGCCGGAGAGACCGCCAACGTGGGAGGACGCCATAACGCCGCCCTTCTTGACTGCGTCGTTCAGCATGGCGAGAGCCGCTGTGGTACCGTGACCGCCGCAGATTTCCACGCCGATTTCTTCAATAATATGTGCAACGGAGTCACCGACTGCGGGAGTGGGCGCCAGAGAAAGGTCAATGATGCCGAAGGGGATGCCCAGTCTCTTGGATGCTTCCGTGCCGATGAGCTGACCCATACGGGTGATCTTGAATGCGGTCTTCTTGATTACGTCCGCAATGGTGCTGAGGTCTTCGGTGGGGCACTTGGCAAGAGCCGCACGAACAACGCCGGGACCCGATACGCCCACGTTCAGCACGCAGTCAGGCTCGCCCACACCGTGGAATGCACCCGCCATAAAGGGGTTGTCCTCGGGAGCGTTGCAGAATACAACCAGCTTTGCGGCCCCAATGCAGTTGTCGTCCTTGGTGACCTCCGCACAGCGCTTGATGACGCCGCCCATGATCTTAACCGCATCCATGTTGATGCCCGCCTTGGTGGAACCAACGTTGACGGAAGAGCAGATGTGGGTTGTGGTTGCCAGAGCCTCGGGAATGGATTCCATCAGCTCACGGTCTCCTGCGGAAAAGCCCTTCTGAA
>JAZQUQ010000196.1:0-2453 GCA_045631365.1 Eubacteriales bacterium
CGCGAAGAACGATAACGGAACAAAGACCTTGGTTCGGATTCCCCGATTCAGGGTCTTTTTTTACCCCAAATCCCCTTCCTGCAGAATAAAAGTTCTTCCAAACGCAGATTATCTATTGAGTTTTCGCGCAAAACATGGTAAAATAATATGTAGTGAAATTGTTTAACCCGGATTGGCACATAATATGTTAATGAAACGAATTTTTTACCCCCTTGCGCTGACCCTCCTCCTTTGTTTTGGGACTGCGTTTTCCGTGGGCGCCGCCGAAGCATCCTATCTCGGCACGGAAATCACCGTCCAAGGGATGGACAGCACGGCAAATCTGACCGACGCAAACTACAACACCTACTCCTCCGCTTGGGAGGAAGCTACCGTCACCCTCTCCCGTGCCGACGGAATCCACGGCCTGTATCTGGTGTTCGACCGCGTCCCCCAGCAATGGACCCTCACCGACCCCGCCACGGGCCAACGGATGATGGGCGGCACCAACGCCTTTCTCCACGAATACGCAGACGTCCTCTCCCTGTTCGGATACGCGCCCTCTGCTCTCACCCTGACCTTCCCCGCGGGGACCGTCCTTGCGGATGTTTATGCTTTCTCCGACGGTGAGCTTCCCGATTGGGTACAGATCTGGCAGCCCCCCTGCGAGGAAGCGGATCTTTTGCTCATTTCCTCCCATTCCGACGACGAACAGCTTTTCTTTGCCGGTATCCTTCCCCTGTACGCGGGGGAACTGGGCTATACCGTGCAGGTGGCGTATGTGGTACAGCATTTTCAGCTCTACAACGAGCAGATCCACAACCGTCCTCACGAGCAGCTGAACGGACTTTGGGCGGTGGGAGTCACCCACTATCCCGTTATGAGTGATTTTCCCGATCTCTATTCCACCACCTTGGAGGACGCCGTCTCCGTCTTCCGTTCTGTGGGTGTGACGGAGGAGGACTTTTCTGCCTATATCACCGAATGCATCCGCCGCTTCAAGCCTCTTGTGGTGGTGACCCACGATATCAACGGCGAATACAGCCACGGCACACACATCTACTGCACCAAAACCCTTCGCGACGTCCTGCTGATCTCCGACGATCCCACAGTCCATCCCGAAAGTGCGGAACGGTACGGCACGTGGACTCCCGAAAAGGTGTACCTCCACCTGTATCCCGAAAATCCCATCGTCCTTGACTTGGACGTGCCTCTTTCCGCCTTTGACGGAAAAACCGCTTTTGAGATGACCCAGCACGGGTTCTCCTACCATAAATCCCAGCATTGGACCTGGTTCTACAAGTGGATTTACGGCACAGCGGACGCCCCCATCACCAAGGCTACGGAGGTCAAAGGCTATTCCCCCTGCCACTATGGCCTGTATTACACCTCGGTGGGTTCTGATACCGTTGGGGGAGATTTCTTTGAAAATATCGTCCCCTACGCGGTGCGGAATGCGGCAAAGGAAACCCTTCCCCCCGAAACAACAGCACCCGAAACCGATCTTCCCGAGACCGATTCCCCCACAGAAAACAACGAAACGGCGGAAACCGAGTCCACCGCCCCCTCTGCTGCAGACGATCCCGAAAACGACTTCCCGTGGAAAGGTCTGATCGTGCTGCTGGGCATCGCCGTTGTGTTTATTTTGATTGTATACGCCCTCTCCCTTCTTCAGCTGAACCGACGGAGAAGAAGACGGAGAAGAAACCCGAGGAAATGAGGTATAATGTAATGAAAACAACCGTAATCATCCCCGCATACAAGCCGGGGAAAGAACTGATCCCCACCATCGAGGGGCTGATCGACGTGGGCTTCCGCGATATTCTCGTCATTGACGACGGAGGCGGAGAAGCCTTTGCCCCCATCTTCAAGGAAGTGGAGGCAATCCCCCAGTGCACCGTCCTCCGCCATGAGGTAAACCGCGGAAAGGGCGCAGCCTTGAAGACCGCCTTTGCCTACTTCCTCGAAAACCGCCCCGATTCTCCCGGTGTGGTCACCGCAGACGCGGACGGACAGCATCTGCCCAAGGATATTCTTGCCGTTGCGGAAAAGATGGAGAAAAACGGCAGCACCGTCCTCGGCGTGAGAGATTTTTCCGACCCTCTCGTTCCCCCGCGGAGCAAATCGGGCAACCGCATCACCTGCGGCATGTTCCGTCTGTTTTTCGGTATGAAGATCACGGACACCCAAACAGGACTTCGTGCCTTCCCCACCCGCGACCTTCCCATCATCGCCGCCGCAGAGGGAGATCGGTACGAATTCGAGACCAATATGCTCTACCTGATCGACCGTCAGCGCCTTCCCATAGAGGAAGTCAAAATCTCCACGGTCTACATCGACGACAACAGCTCGTCCCACTTCCGTGTGGTGAGAGACAGCATGCGGATTTATGCCGTACAGCTGAAATATCTTGCGGGATTCCTTCTTTCCGCCTTCCTTTCCCGTATTCTTTCTAACCTTCTTCTCGTATTCCT
>JAZQUQ010000197.1:0-6807 GCA_045631365.1 Eubacteriales bacterium
TTTGTGCGAAGCGGCTGCTCTCGGTCATGACCTTGGGCATACTCCCTTCGGACATACGGGAGAAACTGTCATGCAGATGTGCTATTCTCCCGATTTCACTCACTACAAGCAGAGCCTTCGTGTGGTGGATAAGTTGGAAAATAACGGGAAAGGGCTGAATCTTACGTGGGAAGTCCGCGATGCAATCGTCAATCATACAGGGAAGAACATGGCGTCTACCCTTGAAGGGGTCATTATTAAATACGCTGATCGAATCGCGTACATCAATCACGATATTGATGACGCAGTACGAGCCGGTGTTCTGAAGATGGAGGATGTTCCGAAGGATATCCTTGACGTGGTGGGCCGCACCCACAGCGAACGGCTCAGCCGAATGGTGATTTCCGTAATAGAGGGAAGCCGACAAAGTGACACCATCGCCATGACCCGGGATGTGGGCGATGCAACGGCGGAATTACGCAGTTTTCTCTTCGAGAGGGTCTACTATAACCCCAAGGCAAAGAAGGAAGAAATCAAGGCTGTGGAGCTTCTGAAGGGGCTGTTTGGCTATTTTGTGAAGTATCCTTCAAAAATGCCGAAATTCTTTTATGAAAACACCTTCTATGAACCTGTGGAACGGTGCGTATGCGACTATGTCGCGGGCATGACCGACCGTTATGCCATTGAACTTTACAAAGAACTGTTTATCCCCGGCGTGTGGCAGACACCCATCGATGAGGGATAATTCGTGGAATATTTCAAAAGAAAGGGGAGATGGATTTGATACCGAACAGCATCATTGACTCGATCAAGCAGCGGTGCGATATTGAGTCCGTTATATCTTCCTACGTTTCCTTAAAACGAACGGGAAACCATCTGAAGGGGCTTTGTCCCTTCCACAGCGAGAAGACCCCTTCCTTCATTGTCTATACCGATACCCAGAGCTTCTATTGCTTCGGCTGCGGTGCAGGGGGGGATGTGGTAAACTTCATCATGCGGACGGAGAATTTAGACTATTTGTCCGCAGTTGAAAGCCTTGCCAAACGTGCAGGGATTACAATACCCCATGACGGAGACTTTAACGGAGCAAACCGAGGTGTCAGCCGTCAGCGCGTTCTTCAAATGAATCTGGAAGCAGCCAAGCTCTACCGCAATATGCTATACGACGAGCAGATGGGAGCCAAAGGACGGGAATACCTGTTTGGCAGAGGGCTGACGAGTGCCATCGTCAAACGCTTCGGACTCGGATATTCTCCTCCGACGGGTAGGGTGATGACCAATCATCTCCGCTCCCTCGGTTTCTCCGAAGAGGAGATTCATACGGCATATTTCGCGGGGAAGAACGACAGAGGATACTACGACTATTTCCGCGGCAGAGTGATGTTTCCCATCATTGACGTGTCGGGAAATGTTGTCGCTTTCGGCGGAAGAGTGCTGGATGACTCAAAGCCGAAATATCTGAACACGTCCAATACTCCTGCGTTTATCAAGGGAAAGAATCTCTTTGCCTTAAACTATGCAAAGAATTACTGCAGTGAATATCTGATCTTATGTGAAGGGTATCTGGACGTCATTTCCATGCATCAGGCGGGATTCCAGAACGCGGTTGCCACCCTCGGAACCGCCATCACCGCGGATCATGCAAGAATGATCAAAAAATACACCTCCAAGGTGATTTTATCCTACGACAGCGACGAGGCGGGAATTGCGGCGGCGAACAAAGCCATCGGAATTCTTGAAGAAGCCGGTGTCGATGCAAAAGTGTTGAAATTGGAAGGAGCGAAGGACCCCGACGAGTATATCAAAAAATACGGAGCAGAGAAATTTGCCTCTCTCCTGAAGGACAGCCGTTCAAAGTTCGATTATTTCCTCGAAAATATTTCTTCCAAGTATAATCTTGAAGCAGACGAGGAAAAAATAAAGGCATTGAACGATGTCTGCAGACATATAGCGACAGTTTATTCCAATATCGAACGGGATATCTACATCGCAAAAACCGCAAAGGAATTCGGTGTGAATCTTACCAGCATCAAAAACGATGTGGAACAGCAGAGACGCCGCGCCGCCAAGGAAAAAGGAATCAAGCGGCGGGAAGAACTGATCAAAACCACGTCCGGCATCGGAGACATGGTCAATCCCGACTATGCAAGGATGCCGAAAGCAGCACGACTGGAGGAAATGGTCCTCGGCATGCTGATGCTGCACCGTGAGCTTTCAGGACAGGCTGTAAACGGTCTTCCTGTTTCGGAGAAGGATTTGCCCACAGAGCTCGGAAAGAGGATTTTCGCCTTTCTCATGAGCTGCGGTGAAGGCGAGTTCAGCTTTGGTGCCATGAGTCAGTCCTTTCAGCAGGACGAGATTTCAAGAGCAGCGGGGATGATGGAAAAATGCCGCGATCTTACCGTGACAGACCATACATATGCCGAGTATCTGACGGTGCTTCGTGCGGAAACGGAGAAAACCTCGGCACAGGACACGCAGTCCATCAAAGACATTTTAGAAAGAAAAAGAAATCAGAAATAAGGATTCTTTAACCGCGGAAGGCGGTATTTGGGGGATAACCATGGAAAACGAAAAGAAAGTTGATATGCAAAGTCTGATCGAAAAGGGAAAGTCGAAAGGCTCCCTGTCCAACAGCGACATTATGGAAGCCATTGAGTTTTCCGGCTATGACGTGGATCAGCTCGAAAAGATTTATGAAGTGCTGGAAAGCAGCGGCATCGAAGTAACCGCAAACAGCTACATGGACGTTCGTGACGACGTTTATGCGGACCTTGATTCCGTCGGCGATCTTGATGATTCGGACGAAAATGACGAAATCGAGATCTTCCTCGCGGAAGAGGGTGTGGCGATTGATGACCCTGTCCGGATGTATCTGAAAGATATCGGTAAAATCCCGCTTCTTGATACCGACCGAGAGCTTTACCTCGCTGAGAGAATCGCGGTGGGCGATGAAGCCGCAAAGAACGAGCTGGTGGAAGCCAACCTCCGTCTGGTAGTCAGCATTGCGAAGAAGTACGTGGGCAAGGGTATGTACTTCCTTGATCTCATTCAGGAAGGAAACCTGGGTCTTATTAAGGCGGTGGAAAAGTTTGACCACACAAAGGGATATAAGTTCTCCACCTACGCCACATGGTGGATCCGACAGGCAATTACACGTGCAATCGCCGATCAGGCAAGAACCATTCGTATTCCCGTACACATGGTAGAAACCATCCACAGAGTGTCCCGCTGCTCCAGACAGCTTCTTCAGGAGCTCGGCAGAGAGCCTTCCGTTGATGAAATCGCAGAACGCCTCAATATGAGCGGCGAAAAGGTCAGAGAAATCATGAAGGCGGCACAGGATCCTGTCTCCCTCGAAACCCCCATCGGTGAAGAGGACGACAGCCATCTCGGTGACTTCATTCCCGACGATTCTTCCATGACCCCTGCGGAAGCGGTTTCCTACCAGCTTCTCAGAGAACAGCTCAATAAGGTTCTTCACACTCTGACACCCCGTGAAGAAATGGTCATCAAGCTCCGTTTCGGTCTTGAAGACGGAAGAACCCGCACCCTTGAGGAAGTGGGTAAGGAATTCAACATCACAAGAGAGCGTATTCGTCAGATTGAGGCAAAAGCGCTCCGCAAGCTTCGCCATCAGAGCAGAAGCAAGATTCTGAAAGGTTTCTTAAACGATATAAACTAAAAAAATTCACATTGCCGGCTGCAGCGGATAGGGGGTATTATGTACGAACTCACGGATGAGATGACTGCAAGTATGACACGTGACGATGAGACAGATTTTAATTACAGTGATACAAGAGAGGATTCCGATCTTCTCGAACTTACTGGAGATGAAGAGTTTGACTCCGCTTACTTCGATGAGGACAGCGACCTCGAAGTGGATGATTACATGGAATCTCCGGAGCTTACAGAGATTCAAAACGAAGCGGAACGCTTCAATTCTGCGGATGATCTGGAAAAGGCACTCCTTCAGGATGGTCTTTCCATCGATGACCCCGTCAGAATGTATCTGAGAGAGATCGGCTCCATTCCGCTGATCGACTCTGCAAGAGAAATTGAACTGGCAAAACGACTGATGGATGGAGATGAGGCTGCCAAAAATGAGCTGGTGGAGGCAAACCTCAGACTTGTTGTCAGCATTGCCAAGCGTTACGTGGGCAAGGGGATGTTCTTCCTTGACCTCATTCAGGAAGGCAATCTCGGTCTGATCAAGGCGGTTGACAAATTCGATTATACCAAAGGCTACAAATTCTCAACCTACGCCACATGGTGGATCCGACAGGCGATTTCAAGAGCCATTGCCGATCAGGCGCGGACCATCCGTATTCCCGTGCACATGATTGAAACCATACATAGAGTGTCGAAATCCCAGCGGAATCTCCTTCAGAAGCTGGGTCGTGACGCTACACCGGAAGAAGTTGCAAAGGATCTTGGTATGAGCGTTGCAAGGGTGTGTGAGATCATGAAAATTTCACAGGATCCCGTCTCTCTTGAGACACCTATCGGTGAGGCGGACGACAGCCATCTCGGTGATTTTATCCCCGATGACGAAACACCCACGCCCCAGGATGCAGCGTCCTATCAGCTTCTGAGAGAGCAGCTGGGGGATATACTGAGAACCCTTTCTCCCAGAGAAGAGATGGTTCTGAGACTCCGCTTCGGTCTTGAAGACGGAAAAACCAGAACCCTTGAAGAAGTGGGGAAGGAATTCAACATCACAAGGGAACGGATTCGTCAGATTGAAGCCAAAGCCCTCCGTAAGCTGCGGCATCCCAGCCGTTCCAAACACCTGAAGGACTACCTCGAGTGATAAAAAGTTGAAAAATACGGAAAAATGCGCTCTATCACATAAAAACAACTTGACAGAATAACAATTTTAGTGTACAATAATATAAGTAACTATTGGATGTGTTGTTATATTTCAACACATAATATTGAGGAGGATTCCTAAATGAAGAAAAAGCTTTTGAGTCTCTTTTTGTGCGCTTCCATGCTGACAGGCATGCTGGCGGGCTGTTCCAAGGATGATGAGGAAGGCAAGGCGGATATCGAAGAATCCGAACGCGTTGCCATGACCCTGTCCCTTTGGATTCCCACAGACGAAGGAACCACAGCAGAGGCAATTAAACTGACTGAAGCAGCCATCAACAAGCTGACACAGTCCAAATACGATACCGCCATCGAGCTGCACGCAATCCCCCGCAGCCAGTATCAGGATGCCGTTGATGCAAAAATTGCAGAAGTTGAGCGTCTGATTGAGGAAGAAGAAAAGGCGGCTGCTGAGAGAAGAAAGAAGGCAAAGGAACAGGCTGCAGGTAAGACAACCGAAACCGAAGCAGCGGATACCGCATCTGAGACAGCAGAAACCGTTATTGAAACCGAAGAAGCTGAAACATTCGTTGCCGATGAAACTTACGTTGACGATATCGGTGTTACACGCGTAATGTATCCTTCCGTAGGTTCCACACAGATGGATATCTTCCTTGTACAGGGTTATGATAACTATGTAAGATATGTGGACAACGAACAGATTCAGCAGCTTGACTCTGAACTGAACTCCACCTCCAAGATTCTGAAAACCTATATTTTCGAGAACTACTTCAACCTTCTGAAGAATGACGGTATTTACGCAATCCCCAACAATCATCCCGTTGGTGAGTACGATTACCTTCTCGTAAATAAGAATCTGGTTGATACATACGACTACGATCCCAAGAGTCTGAATACATTCCTCAAGTGTCAGGACTTCCTCAACGACATGATGTACCTCCAGAATAAGGGTGAAGAACCCCTCAAGGATGTAACTCTTGTTCTCGGCAACGTAGACCCCATTAACATGAACTACTGGTCTGTTGACGGCGAATGGTCTCTGATGGCATCTCAGATTACCAACTCCATGAACTACAACGTAAAGTGTGCTCCCAAGAGCGTACTCAGCATCAGCGTTTACACAAACACTCTTCTCCTCATGAAGAAGCTCACCGAGGCAGGCTGTGTTGGTGACGGAATCGTTGATGAAGGCGAAAAGTTTGCAGTTGGTGTTCTCTCCGGCGATGGAAGCATTGTTGATACCTACGGTGATGACTACTACATCAGCGTTTACGGTAAGCCCGTTATGGATCAGGAAGACGTTTACGGATCCATGTTCGCGGTAAGCTCTTATTCCAAGAACCTTGCTCGTTCCATGGAAATCATCACATACCTGAACACAAACACAGAACTTAGAACCATTCTCCAGTACGGTGTTGAAGATATTCACTGGGAATATGACAAAGAAAATCCCGACGTCATCAAGATCCTCAGCAACGATTACAGCATGAATCTCCTTGAAACCGGTAACGTTTACATGACCTATCCCGGTGAAGGCGTTCCCATGTCTTACTGGAGCTACGGCAAGCAGCAGAACCTTGATTCCATCGTAAGCCCCTTCGTTATCTTCAACGATGATTATATCACCGATGAAAACAAGGCAAAGATGGAAGACCTTGCAAAGCTTTCCGCAACCTACAAAGCACGCATTGATGCGATGTCCGCAGCGGAATTCGAAGAACAGTTGGATGCTCTGAAGTCCGAGCTGAAGGCAAATGAACTCTTCCAGGAGCTTCTCGATAAGGATATCAACTATTCTCCCGTTTATCTCTACAACGAGTTCTATTCTGACAACTACGAATAATTCAATACCAACTAAGGGGTGACGCACTGTGTGTTCACCCCTTCATTTTTATGCAAAAAGAAACCGATTCGGTCTCATCCCACCTCTGCGGAGGGAACCGAATCGGTTCTTGTTTATTCTTGTTGAGTTTGTGGTATACGTTTACAGTCTTT
>JAZQUQ010000198.1:0-4936 GCA_045631365.1 Eubacteriales bacterium
CTCCCCGATAATCATATTCATAAAAGATTCACATCACCGGCATGCCGTCGCGGATGAGGAATTTGGCTCCGATGTTGGCGGCGATTTCGGCACAGCGGCGGGCGTCCTCTTCGGTGATCCACTCTCCGTTGACGGTGAGGTAGACGTCGGGGACGTACTTGATGATTTCGCGGGCGAACTTCAGCACACCCATATAGGCATCTTCGCCGAACTTGGGGTGGCAGAGCTTTTCGTAGGTATCGGAATCCGCGGCGTTCAGGCTGATGGACACGCAGTCCACGAGGCCTTTGAACAGGGGTGCCGTGTCTTCTCCGAGAATCAGGGAGGCGTGACCGTTGGTGTTCACCCGAATGGGCGTGGTGGTCAGCTCACGGATTTTCTTGCAGACGGTGAGCATATCGTAAAGACGGCAGGTAGGCTCTCCGAAGCCACAGAAAACAATCTCCTTGTATTGATTTAAATTAGCGGTTGACACTTCAAACAGGATATCGTCAAGGAGGGGTTCTCGATCAAAGATGAGGTCTTCTCGCCGAAGCTCAGCCCCGAACCGTTCCTTGGCACAGAACTCGCATTTGTTGGTGCAATGGTTGGTCAAATTAATACACAAACTGTTTTTTATGACATATGTAATCATAAAGCCTGTTTACCTCTTTGGTTTTGTTGTTAGAAATTTGTCTCGGACAGCCCGAACAGACGGCAGGTGTTTTCCACCGTGTGTCGGGAAACCTCCTCAAGGGTCAGTCCCATGGCAGATGCAAGGGCCTCCGCTGTGAAGTGGAGATAGCCCGAATAATTGAGCTTTCCGCGATGGGGGACAGGGGGGAGATAGGGGGCATCCGTCTCCACTAAAACGCGGTCACGAGGGCAGATTGCCGCGGCTTCACGAACCTTCACCGCGTTTTTATAGGTGATGGGCCCCGAGAAGGAGACGTACCAGCCCATATTCACAAGCTGGCGCGCCATTTCCGCACTTCCGCTGTAGCTGTGGAATACGCCGATCACGTTTTTGTGGGCGGAAATCAGGTCGAACACGTCCCCGTGGGCGTCACGGTCCTGGATGATGACGGGCAGTCCCGCCCCCTCCGCCATGGAAAGCTGTGCGTCGAAGAATTCCTTCTGCACCCGCTCGTCCGTGTCGTCATAGTGGTAATCGAGTCCGATTTCACCCAGCGCCACGGTGTTCGGGTGGGAGAGGAGCCGTTCGATTTCGTCGAGGGCTTCCTTTTCGCCCCCTTTTTTCACGAACTGGGCGTCGTGGGGGTGAATTCCCGCCGCCGCTTTGATGAAGTCGTACTTTTCCGAGAGAGCTACGGAGTTTTTGGATGTTTCCACCCCCGCACCCACGTTGATGATGCCGCAGATGCCAAGGTCGCGGGCAGAAAGGATGGCTCCGTCCGTGCCCCCCTCGAATTCCTCGGCAAAGCGGTCGTCGTCGTAGTGTGCGTGGGAATCAAAAAGTTTGATCATTATCTTACACGTTCTCCGAGGGGTGTTTCGGGATCAAGGAAGATCACACGAACCTGTTCCTCACCCGATGCAAGGATCATACCGTTGGACTCGATGCCGCAGAGAACCGCGGGCTTCAGGTTTGCTACCACGATGATCTTCTTTCCGATGAGCTGTTCGGGTTCGTAGAACTTCGCAATACCCGATACCACCTGTCTGGTTTCGTAGCCAAGGTCGATCTGCAGCTTTAAGAGCTTCTTCGCCTTCGGAACCTTTTCACATTCGAGGATCTTTGCGGTGCGAAGCTCTACGTCCATGAACTGCGCGATGTCGATGGGAGCGATTCCCTCGGGCTTTTCGGGCTTGGCTTCTGCCGCTTCCTTCTTTGCCTGTTCGGCGAGGAAGGCTTCTCTCTCCGCTTCCACTTCCGCAAGGAGCTTTGCTTCGTCAATTCTCTGGAACAGGGGAGCCGCTTCACCAACGGTTTCGCCTGCCTTGATTGCACCGAATGCGAGGGCGGAATCGTAGCTCTTCACGTCACAGTTCAGCTGACGGAAGATGGAATCCGCGGTGTCGGGCATGATATAGGAGAGAAGAACAGCGCCGATGCGGATGGTTTCAAGGAGATTGTACATAACGGTGCCGAGGCGGGCCTTGGTTTCTTCGGACTTTGCCAGAACCCAGGGAGCGGTTTCGTCGATGTACTTGTTTGCACGGCGGAGGAGGGCGAATACGTCAGCGCAGGCATCCGCAATGTGGAAGGAATCCATATTGTCGGAGAAGGTGCGGGTGGTTTCCACAGCCAGCGCCTTCAGTTCCGCATCGGGACCCTCGTCGCCCATGGGAGCGGGGATCACGCCGTCGAAGTATTTCTTGGTCATGGCAATGGTGCGGTTCACCAGATTGCCGAGATTGTTTGCAAGGTCGGTGTTGTAACGGGTAATGATGCTCTCGTAGGTGATGGAGCCGTCGTTCAGATAGGGCATTTCCGCAAGAGCGTAGTAACGAACGCCGTCCACGGTGAAGCGCTTTGCCAGCTCGTCCGCGTAGATCACGTTGCCGCGGGACTTGGACATCTTATCCGTGCCGAAGTTGAACCAGGGGTGAGCGAAGATCTTCTTGGGCATGGGCAGGTCAAGGGATTTGAGGAAGATGGGCCAGTAAATGGAGTGGGAACGTGCGATGTCCTTACCGATGATATGCACGTCGCAGGGCCAGAACTTGTTGTAAAGCTCGGGCTGAGTTTCGTTTGCGGGATCGTAGCCGAGGGCGGTGATATAGTTGGTCAGCGCATCCAGCCACACGTAAACCACGTGGTTGGGGTCCTCGTCAACGGGAACGCCCCACTTGAAGCTGGTTCTGGAAACGCACAGATCCTGCAGACCGGGCTTCAGGAAGTTGTTGACCATTTCCTTCTTGCGTGCTTCGGGCTCGAGGAAGTCGGGATGCTCCTCGAAATACTCCATGAGCCAGTCGGCGTACTTGGTCATTTTGAAGAAGTATGCTTCCTCACGGGTCTTTTTTACCTCACGTCCGCAGTCGGGGCACTTGCCGTCCACCAGCTGGGTTTCGGTGAAGAAGGATTCGCAGGGGGTGCAGTACCAGCCCTCGTAGTAGTCCTTGTAGATGTCGCCCTTGCTGAGCATCTTGGTGAAGATGTGGCGGACAGCAGCTTCGTGGTAGTCGTCGGTGGTGCGGATGAACTTGTCGTAGCTTGTGTTCATGCCGTCCCATACTTCCTTAATGATGCCTGCGATCTTGTCTACGTATTCCTTGGGGGTCAGTCCTGCTTCCAGAGCCTTATTCTCGATCTTCTGACCGTGCTCGTCGGTACCGGTGCAGAAGTGAACGTCGTAGCCTCTTGCACGCTTGTAGCGGGCGATGGCGTCGGTCATGATGATTTCGTAGGTGTTGCCGATGTGGGGCTTGGAGGAAGCGTATGCAATCGCTGTGGTGATATAATATTTTTCAGCCATGTTCGTTCTCCGTTATCTATTATTTAATATCAAATATTTTGCTGTGCTTATCTCTGAACCTTCGCACCCGATGCGTAAACTGCCTCGAGCTCGGGATTGACACGGTCGCTGAGGATCAGAAGGTCTGCACGGAGACCCTTTCTGATCTCGCCGCAGACGTTGTCGATGCCTACCATAGCGGCAGGATTGCTTGTGGCGCAGGGGATCGCTTCTTCCAGGGTGATTCCGCAGAAGCTCATGAAATTGGTCATTGCCTTGAAGAGGTTCAGGGTACTGCCCGCCAATGCGCCGTCTTCGTTGATGGCACGTCCGTCCTTGACGAATACCTTCAGACCCGCAATGGCGTAGGTTCCGTCGGAACAGCCTGCCGCTTCCATGGAGTCTGTGATAAGGATCAGCTTGTCCGCGGGCTTGGTGCGGTGTGCAAGAGCGATCATGGCGGGGTGAACGTGTTCGCCGTCGCAGATCAGCTCGGTATAAGCGGAGTCACACATGAGAGAAGCAACCATGTTGCCGGGCTCTCTGTGGTGGATGGGGCGCATGGCGTTGAAGGTGTGGGTGAAGGATGTAACACCCCAGTTTACGGATTCCATTGCCTCCGCATAGGTGGCGTCGCTGTGTACCATACCAACGGTAGCACCCAGGGACTTGGCCTTCTTTACGAACGCTTCGCCGCCTTCCAGTTCGGTGGCTGCGGAAACGTGGACGGGAAGGGGAGCCATTCTGCCGATGAGGTCAGCAAGCTCGTCCGCATCCAGAGGAGCGAGGAGAACTTCCGCATGGGCGCCTCTTCTCTTTACGCTGAGGTAGCGGCCTTCCAGATGGGTACCTGCGATGGTTGCGGTACCGGGGATGACATCACGGTTCTTGCCGATGGCTTCCATGGATTCATGGAGGGAATCAAGGGTAGCGGAAGCGAGGGTTGCCATGATGGTGGTGGTTCCCACAGCCGCATAAGAAGCGCGGACTGCCGCAAGGTCGCTTTCCTTTGCTGTGTTGAAGTCGTAGCCTCCTCTGCCGTGGGTGTGGATGTCAACAAGACCGGGGATGATGTACTTTCCGGTGCAGTCAACGGTGTTTTCCACAGCATCTCCGTGATAATCGGTGTCGGTGATGATGCCATTTTGTTCGATCAGAATGTCGCGTTTTGTGAATTTGCGGATCGAAGAATCGTATACAAATCCGCCGCGCAGAAGGGTTTTCATCGTCATAACTTCCTTTCGCTATGATACTGCCAGTTTATCATTGTTTCATTATAACAGAAAAACGCTTTTTTTACAAGACGTTTTTGTTGTGCTTTGTGCACAGGAATCTGTAAACAATAACGGGATAGCTTGTAGTCAGTCTACAATACCATCCCGTTTCTGTTCAAAAAATATCAAAATTCGGTGTTTGAAGCGGGAACTTTATTCCCCTCTTCCGCACTGCCACTGGATCCAGCCGGTAGCGAAGGGATCGCCGCGTCTCTGGAGTTCGGCAAAGAGTTTTTTGCCCATGTCAGCCATGATTTCCTT
>JAZQUQ010000199.1:0-2322 GCA_045631365.1 Eubacteriales bacterium
CCATCGATGCGGCCTATACGCAGCAGATTGAGCGGTATTACACGGCGCTCTCCAATCAATGGGACGCCAATGCTTATTTTGACCACGAAATGAGCGCACTTGCCGCGTACTACTATGACGGAAATGCTTTGGACAACATTGGTTATACCTTTATGGATTTGGACGGAGACGGTATCCGAGAGCTGATCATCGGTGCGATTGAGAATTCGGAGAAGGATCCGCTGGTTTTTGAAATTTGGACGTTAAAGGATGGCGAGCCGGTCATGCTTTCCCAAAGCGGCTCCCACAATCGTTACTATCTGCAGTACGCGGAAGAGGACCTTATGTGGTCCGTGGCTTATGAGGCGGAAAACGGTGCTGCAATCCATGCGGTCTATTATTTGCAGCTGTCAGAAGGCAAATTTGAAGTGATTCAGGGAATCGTTTTCGATGCCATTGCAAACGAAAGTGCACCCTGGTTTATGGCATACGATCTGGATTGGGACGTTTCCAACGATACGCCCATTGATGAGGATACCGCCAACGATGTGGTGGAAGCGGGACGGAAAATCTACACCGCGGTAGAATATACCCCCTATAGTCGGTACAAATAAGGTTTCGGAGGAATAATATTCTTTACGGAGAATTCTCTAAGGTTTTGCAGAAGCAAAAAACAAACGGCGATACTTTGTTGAAGCAGAGTATCGCCGTTTTTGAATTGTATTTGTTTTATTTCTTTTCTTGAAGGATCCATTTCCCTGTGGCGCTATCCTTTTCTACGGATTCACCGCAGTTCAAAATCGCCAGATTGCCAACCGTTTTATCGATTGCTGTGATTTCTTTCAAAGAAACGATTCTTGCTTCTTCTTCCGTATGAGTTTGACCGCACAAAAACTGCCAGTCTCCCTCTTCATCGTGAGAAACGTATAAGATTGGCTTGTGGTCATCTAAAATGTGACAACAGGTAAAGCATAGTGTGTTCGGTGCATCATCAAAGGGGAAATCTTGCTTTTTTATCTTGAAAAATCCCATAATGATGAGTGTTTCAAGAACAGCTGAGATAATACAAAAGAATCCATGGGCAATTCGGCTTTTTTCGATTTGCTCCGGGGTTGGAATTGCTTCCAAGGGACCGTAAATCAAAAAGAGAAAATTAATGACAAAAATTCCCGCCACAAGGAGTGCGGTGACAATCAGTAAGCACTTGAGTGCAATACGTAGCCACTTCTTCATTATTCCAGAATATTGGAAGTAATATAATCCACGCCCCAGCCGATGAGCTTCTCCGCATCCTTGGGATCGTCCACCGTCCAGCAGTTGACCTCAACTCCCTTGGCATGGCAAGCCGCGATTCGTTCTGCGGAGAGCTGGCTGAAGTGGATGTCAAGCCCCATCTTCCGTGCGGCGAGCATTTCGGGCAGCTCGTCAGTCCAGGTGCCTGTGAGGAACTGGCATTCCTGATCGGGGTACACTTCCTTCACAAGATCAAGGTTGGCAATGTTGAATGCGATAAAGCAGGTGCGGTCGAGATAGTCGAGAGACTTTGCGATTTCGATGATTTCGCGGATTTCATCAAGGGTGAAGTTGCTCTTCAGCTCCGCTACCGCCAGCTTGCCGTACTTCTTGCAGATCTTGAAGTATTCGTAGGGGGTAGGCAGGATCAGCTCGTCGCGGTCGGTGGTTCCGTCGATATCACGGAGCTTCAGCGCGCGGAGATCGGCAAAAGAGGATTCCTCTACCACAAGGTCGATGTCCGCAATTCTGCCTGTTCTTCCGTCGTGGTTGCAGATGTATTTTCCGTCGTTGGTGCGCCAGATGTCGGTTTCAATGCCGTAATGGGTACGGTTACCCGCCGCAAGGAAGGCAGCCGCCGTGTTTTCGGGTTCCAGCTTGCTCACACCGCGGTGGGCAACGATCAGAGTCTTTCTTTTGTTCGCTAATTTGATGGTGTTCATGATTCGTTCTCCTTTTATTTTCCGATTCCTTCCGCAAAGGTGCGAAGGGGGAAGTTTGTCATGGGGATCAGCCGCATCAGCGTCATTCTGTGCCGCATATAGGGGTGATAAAGAACCCCTTCGTCGCCGAGGATATCGTCCACACCGATTCCGCTGTAGGTGGTCACGGCACCCGCGCGCCGCATCAGATCCAGAAGCACGTCGGGGGCGGGGATCTCCTCAAGGACGCACCGTTTGATCTCGTCCCAATGATCCCGCACGATTTTTGGGGTGGTTTCCTCCGTCACGGTGGGGGAGTTTTGCTTTTTTACGTCCTCGCGGAAGTTTTCGCCGTAGACGCGGTAAATCTCGTCCCAATCCGTTCGGTCTTCGTGGATCTCAATGGGAT
>JAZQUQ010000200.1:0-2776 GCA_045631365.1 Eubacteriales bacterium
CTGATGGTCGGGATGAGGGTAATGTCCCCCTGCAATTCATCCGGAATGGTCGGCTCCGCATCCTCCATGGTGCTGAACAAGCGGATGTCGTTGCTTTCGGTCCGAACCGTATCGGTGTTGCTGAACAGCAGATTTGCTTGAAGGATTTTATATACTTCTCCCACATTGTCGAGGACCACCACGTCGCACTTGACAAGCAAACTCTTGTCTTCGGGCAAGGTCATGCAAGGGCCGAACTCTCCCTTGAACCGAACGTAAAGGACGTTTTCGTATTTCCCGTTTCCAAGGGGCAGCTTTACGGGAGAACGGACTTCAGTAGTGTATGGTTCCAAAGCGAGTGCGTTTAAATAAACCGCGTCCGTGTATTCCTCCGCCGAAAGCTCGCAGGTGTAGGAGGCAAACGATACGCGGGGCTGAAACAGAACGGATTGCTTGTATCCGGCAGGGAATTGAGAGAAGGTCTTCTTCTGTGTTTTGACAGCTTCGCCCGCCTCATTGTAAAAGGTCACCGCTACGGCTGCGGAAGAGTGGGTATTCGTTGTGTTTTCCACTTCCAAAATCAGAATATCGTTGTTGTTGTAGCCATACTTTTGTCCCCGAAAGGCGAATCCTTGCCGAGTGTCGTCTTCTGTTTGTACTTGTGAATCCATTGCATCGGTGGTTTCGATTTCGTTTCTGTTGGGGTTGGATTCGTCCTTATCGCAGCTCATCATGCCGCACGCAAGGAGCAGGGCGAGGAGGAGAGAAGTGTATTTTTTCATATGATAGTTCCTTTCGATATTTATTTGTCCCGTCCGCGGGTACGGAGGTAGGTGATAGGGTACGTCTCAACTTGGGATGAAATAAATGTGAAGAAAGAGAAATGCCATCATGGCAGTTGAATTAACCGGAATTCGGGAAACATGATTGCGGTCAGCTCTCCTGTCAGTTCATCCGGGAATTTCCAATCAGGATCCTTTGAGTGAAGTATTTCAAAGTCAATGGTACCCGAGGTTTTGCTGTCAATATTTGGGTATATTTCTGACCATTGTGAGAAAATTCCATATATTGTCCCCGTATTGTCAAACAGAACGATATCTCCGCTTACACTCAATCCATACTGCTCCGGCAGATTCGTACAAGGTCCGAAACAGATGGGAAACTTAGCAATTAAAGTGGGATAACGAGTCATATCCGTATAAGGTGGAAGGGGCATCTCCTTTTTTTCGATCTCGATTGTTCTTCCGGGACAAAAGGTGCTGATATAAACCTCTCCTGTGTACTCCTCCAATGAAAGCTCAAGAGTATAGGAATCAAAACTGCATTGAGGCTGAAACAGAACGGATTGCTTGTATCCGGCAGGGAATTGAGAGAAGGTCTTCTTCTGTGTTTTGACAGCTTCGCCGGCTTCATTGTAAAAGGTCACCGTTACGGCTGCGGAAGAGTGGGTATCCGTTGTGTTTTCTACTTCCAGAATCAGAATATCGTTGTTGTTGTAACGATACTTTTGTCCCCGTAAGGCGAATCCTTCCCGAGTGTCGTCCTGTGTTTGTACTTGTGAATCTGATGCTTCGGTTTCCGATGCTTCGGTGACCAAAGCGGAGGTTTCGCTTGGTTCGTCCTTTTCGCAGGCGATCATCGTGCCGCACGCAAGGAGGAGGGCGAGGAGAAGAGAAGTGTATTTTTTCATATGATAAAACTCCTTTATCAAGGTATCCTCTTATT
The DNA here is from genome assembly GCA_045631365.1 of Eubacteriales bacterium. Lineage (GTDB taxonomy): Bacteria > Bacillota > Clostridia > Oscillospirales > CAG-272 > UMGS1696. Next base: position 1,705 of record JAZQUQ010000200.1, read on the forward strand.
CATTTTCGTCCGGCGGTTTGACTTCAGCCCCTTGAGAGGCAATGGATAATTTATGAAACCGCATCGCTCGGTTTGTTCCCCGAAGGGACAGTCGGATCATTTTCATGGAAGCGAGAATCAGACAGAGCAGGTTGTAGTGGTGTCTTTGGATGACGTATTCACATTTCAGAATGGTGTGAGGGGTTGGGCTTTTCTTAATGAATCCTGCTTCGATCCCTTTGTCGATGGCACTTGTCAGCCGTTCCTCCTCAAACGCTGTCATCTCCTTCAGCTCGATATGGCTGATCCAGTTGAAATTGATGATTTCCACCGTTACACGGAGACAGTCTTCGTCCGACAAGGCGGTAAAGATTTTCTGTGCCGTTTTGAGGTCGGTTTGGTCAACGGAATTCAGAAAATCCTCTGTGATCACGGCGCTGAATCCCTCGGAAGAACAAACGGATAACCCGCCGAAATGCAATATATGCAGGGGACCTTTTTCAAGGGACAGAGGCGTTTTCAGCTCTTCGGCTTCCTCAATCCCACGTGCAATCCCGTGCTGGGCTGCCATGGAAATCCTCACCGCCTCTTCGAAGGAATTCTCTTCGTTTTTATGGGCTTCCGTGACGAAAGAGATGACTTTTTCGGGAATGTGATCATAGGTCTTCTCGCACCCGTAGAACAAATAGTCCATGCTGACATTAAAATAATCCGCAATCAAGGGAAGGGTGAGAGTATCGGGCTGACATCCTCCCGTTTCCCACTTGGAGACAGCCTGGGAGGAGACCTTGACGGCATCGGCAAGCTGTTCTTGGGTAACGCGGTTCTTTTTCCGTAACGCCTGAATGTTTTGTCCAATGTTGATTTCTCGGTTCATATACGCTCCTTTTGTATGTTGTGGCGATTTTGCCGTCGATTTTTGGGGCTTCTTGATTCAATTATACCATGAGTCGGGAGAGAACGCAATGGAGTTGTATTTTACCTCCCAACCTGTGGTTGATTTTTGCAGCTCCTTAGTGATCGATCTCACGTACATTTTCGGATTTTGAAATTGTTTGCGTATTCCACATTGTTTTAACCAACATTTTTCTTG
>JAZQUQ010000201.1:0-2469 GCA_045631365.1 Eubacteriales bacterium
TTCGTGAACATTCTCGACGTAATTGCACTGTTCCGTTACGCAATGCTTCCCGGAACGTACCCCCTGTTTGGTCAGAACTGATGATCCGGCTGATCATTCGATAGGATAAAATTCGGAAAAACAGAATAAAAAGCAATAAAAAGTCCCCCTTGGTCTTTGCGGATCAAGGGGGACTTTGTTGTAAGGTGCCTTTCATTGAATTTGTATCGGGATAGGAGGACGCAGGCGGTTGTGCCAAGGGCTGCACACCTTTTTGAGGTTTTCAGGGATGCTTGTGACTGGCGGAGGATATGGTCAAAACGCCCAAAAAAAAGATGAATAAATTATCTATAATTACCCGTTATAAAAAACATTAATTATATTGAAACTTTCTCTGAATTATGATAAAATAATAGTGCGTATTATGCTACATTAGTGCAATGATGCACAATATTAGGAGGAGGAACTTATGAAGAAGGTTCTTACAGCTCTTCTTTCCGCACTTCTGCTGGCCGGAATGGCAACTGCAGCGACTGCATGGGAAGAAAACGTAGATTATGTCAACTTTGGAGAAGTGACATCCGCTAACTATCCCGGATCCACAGCAAAGTGGCCGGAATGCAAAACAGGTTCCCTGCTTAAGGGTACCATTATCGCAAGCAGTGTGAACGGCGCAACCCATCAGGGTGAAAACGTTCCTGCCAATGCATTTGACGGTGACCCCGCAACTACTTATACCGCAGTAGAAACAACATACCGTTCCTATGTTGGTCTGATTTTGGATCAGGCATACGAACTGACCGAAATCCGTGTAATTCCGTCCACCGATCCTAACATCAATAAGGACGCAATCCACGGTATGGTAATCGAAGGCTCCAACGACGGTATCCACTGGGCAAAGATCGTTGAACACCGTCAGGATGCTGTAAACAAGATTCATTTCTTTACACCTCAGTCCATTGACGATGCAGACTATAAGGCTGCAGGCTATACCATCAAGTATGACGACAGTATGTTCTGGGTTGCAGACGGCGGTTCCTACTCCATGTACAGAGTATGGTCTCTTGCTTGTAACCTTTCTCTCGGCGATATCGAATTCTACGGTAACCCCGCAGAAGCAACTGTTCTCGATGATCAGGCAGTAGCTGAACTCATTCCTACAACCACATGGTTCCCCGGAAACATCAATGTAAGAGAAGTATTGCTTGAAAAGCCTCTGGTTGCTACAGAAGGCTCTGTTTTGGGTAAGGTTATTACAGCCGGCGGTACATGGAATAAGTCTTACCCCGAGCGTGCTTTCGACGGCGACAACAGGCGGGCTTATGACCCTTGTTTCAGAGGAACAAACTGTTGGGTTGGTATGCTGTTCGATGAACCCTATGCAATGACCGAGATTTGGGTTCGAGCAAGAAGAGGAAACGGTGAAAATGAAAAAATTGAGGGTTGTCTGGTTCAGGGCTCTCTTGACGGAAGAACATGGGTAACTCTCATTGAGTATACTGCAGAAGACATTCCCGATGGTCAGACATGGGTTAAGAAGTCCATTACAGATCAAGGCGGTTATACATACTTCCGTTACGTTACCTCCGGTCTGCAGCACGGTGCGTTTGCGGATATGGCATTCTTCGGTGCACCCGCTCCTGCGGCTACCAACATTCCCGAAGCACAGAAGTATCCTGTAGCAACCTACGAAACATTCGCAGGTGAAATCATCGATACCGGCGTAGCGGCTGTTTCCGTTGAAGGTTCCATCACAGGTACCGTTATCGGTTACGGTGATATCAACTTCCTCGGCAGAGACCCCTACAACAACAACGCAAACGAAACCTACGAATGTGCATTTGACGGTGATCTTTCCACATTCACAAGCTTTGAAAAGAACGGTCCTCTTGTATTCACAGGTATTAAGGCTGACACTTACTACGTTGTGAACGAAGTAAAGGTTTATCCCAAGGATACAAAGAATATTTCCGGCGCTCACGTACAGGGTTCTAAGGACGGTGTCAATTGGGTTGACCTTGCTGTATTTACCGATGCTGATATCCCTGCTGAAGTTACATGGGTAACAAAGACAGTAGAAGGTGCAGATGCATACGAATACTTCAGATATGTACCCAGCGATTACAACAATGTTGCGGTAACTGAAGTTGCTCTTTATGGTACAGTATATGTAGAAGAACCCGAAACAGAAGCTCCCGAAACAGAGGCTCCCGAAACAGCAGCTCCCGAGACAGCAGCTCCCGAGACAGCAGCTCCCGAAACAGCAGCTCCCGAAACTGCTGCACCCGAAACAGAAGCACCCGAAACAGAGGCTCCCTTCGTAGCTCCCGAAGGAACTGTAAACCTTGCAAAGGAAGGCACCATCATCACAAGCTCCGCGAACGACGTAACCGCAGCATTTGACGGTGACGTTGCAACAGGCGTATCCCTCGGCGGCGCAGGCAACGGCGCGTGGATGGGTATCCAGCTTGACCAGCCCGCAATCCTCTC
>JAZQUQ010000202.1:0-6678 GCA_045631365.1 Eubacteriales bacterium
TTCAAGGCAGGTGTCAAGGTAGTTGCGGAGAAGGGCGGATTCGGGAGAGCCGAAGGGCATCTTCGCCATACGGTTTGTCTCACGCATCAGCTTTTCACGAACCTCTTCGGGGAGCTTGGTCTTCTCGATTTTCTCGAAATACGCTTCCGCATCGTCGCCGAAGTCGTTGCCAAGCTCGGACTGAATCACCTTCAGCTGTTCACGGAGGTAGTAGTCTCTCTGATGATCGTCAATGGCTTCCTTCACCTTGCGGTGGATGTCCATTTCGGTTTCCAGCAGTCGGATTTCGTTGTCGATGATGCCGATCAGATTTTCCGCACGGCGGATGGGGTCGAAAACATCCAGGATTGCCTGCTTGTCTTCAATGCGGACGAGAATGCTGGATGCGATGAAGTCTGCCAGCATCCCGGGATTTTTGAGGGAGTTTACTGTCAGCATAAAGTCGTCGGAAACAGGGGGGAGGAAGCGGAGAATATCGTCAAGGGAAGCGAGAACTTCACGGTTCAGGGCTTCTACTGTGATATCGGGAGAGTTGAAGTCTCCGGTCAAAGTCTTGGACATGACGTCCGCGGTGAGATATCCGTCCTCATGGTTGAGGGAGAGGAGAGTTCCGCGGCAAAGTCCTTCCGTCACGATACGGATGTTGCCTTCGCTGGTTTTGTTGAAGGTCTGCTTGATTCTTGCCACACAGCCTACATCATACAGATCCTTTCTTGTGGGGTCTTCTACGCGGATATCCCGCTGAGTAACGAGAAATACATAGCGGTCACCGTGGGAAGCCGCGTTGCAGGCGTTCTTGGAGATGGCTCTTTCCAGCTCGAAATTCATGGGGAGAGAGGGGAATGCCACAAGGCCGCGGAGGGGAATTACGGGGAGGGTCAGCTTTTCAGCCTTTTCAATCAGTCTTGCCATTTATAATTATATCCTTTCACTTTCAGGGGCAAAAATATCACTTTAGTGTATTTAATCTATTATATCACATATATTTGGAAAAATCCATAAGGGATTATTAATATTTATTAAAATATATCATTAAATTTATATTACTGTGGGCGAGTAGAGGCTGAAACGGGTAGTTTTGACGAATTTATGGGGGAGAAGAATGGAATATTTACGAAATCCTGTTGTTTTTTTTGAGGAAAACCGATATAATGTCAAGAAAGGATTCCAGCGGTTTCCGTGCGGTCTCCGTGCGGTCTCCGCTAACGGAGGTATTTTATGATCGCTTTTGAAGATATTGAATTTGAAAAATCTATTCTGGACGAACGGTATCATATAGCAGTTCCCGTGGTCGTAACACAGTATGAGGACGGTTCCCTCAGCCTTTTGGTGTATTCCTTCTGCGGCGAGCTTGCAGAAGAGTTTGAGACTCAGTTTTCAAAGGACCCTTTTTCGGAGGATGCGAAAAGCTTTCTGTATAAAAAATTAACCCCCGTGATGGGAGACCTTGGTTATGAGCCCTCCGATCTTTCCGAGAATATTCACCTGACCTACGTTCTGACCGATCCGGCAGACATCAACGCCGATTGCTTCAAGGGAAGAGCAAAACGGTTGGATGAGCTGACCGAAGAGGACAAGGCGAACAGCGAAACAGAGATTTATGCCTTCGAAATCGATCCCGAAAACGAATTGGATCGGATTTATGCTGTTTACGGGAAGAAAAATGAAATCGCGGCATTTGCGGCGATCAACGATATCTCCGCGGATGAGGATTACTATGAACTGAACGTGGAGTGCGCCGAGGAATACAGACGGCAGGGATATGCCGCCGAATGTGTGGCAGAACTTGCAAAATATTTACTTGATCGCGGGGTGTCCGTGGAGTATATCTGCGAGGAAAGCAACCATCCCTCCGTGAAGACTGCGGAAAAAGTGGGCTTCCGCTTGATCCGCAAGGTGATGCATTTTGTCTGCTATCGTATCGACGATGAAACGGAGGACGAGGAGATTTCGTTCTGATTATTTGTGCAAAAACGAGAAGAATGAGGTATAACAATGGCATTTGACGCCGGTATGCTGAGCTGTGTGCTCAGAGAGATCAACGAAAAATTAGAGGGCGGAAAGATCGATAAAATCTATCAGCCCTCCCACGACGAAGTGGTGCTTCTGATCCGTTCAAGGGGCGGGGATCACCGCTTGTGCATTAACGCGGGAAGCTCGGGAGCAAGACTGAATATCACCAACACCAAGGTGGAAAATCCCGCGTCTCCCCCCATGTTCTGTATGATGCTGCGGAAGCATTTTTCGGGAGCAAGATTCCATTCCTGTACCCAGCTCGGCTTCGAGCGCGCGGCAAGACTGACTTTTGACACCCACGATGAAATGGGTTTTGCCACTCAGAAACACATGATCTGTGAGATTATGGGGCGGTTCAGCAACATCATCATCACCAATGCGGAGGACAAGATTCTCGGCGTCCTCAAGAGCATTGATTTTACCACCAGCGAGAAGAGACAGGTCCTCTCGGGGATGATCTACGAGCTTCCCCCGAAGCAGGATAAGGTGGATCCCACCTCTGACGAGCTTGACATTCGGATGTTCAACAAGCTGGCATCTGCCTCGGAAGGCTCCCGACCTGCGGAAAAGTTCATTGTATCCACCTTTGCGGGAATTGCCCCGGTGGCAGCACGTGAGATTGCCTACCGTGCCTGCGGGAAATCGGACGGCACTATGGACGACTGTGCAGGGGAGCTTGCGGAGAAGTTCTTTGATTATGTCCATCTGATCAAGAACGGCAAGGGGAAGCCCTACATTGTCCGCAGCGAAGAAAAGATTCCCGTGGAATACTGCTTCATGGAGCTGCGCCAGTACGGAAAGCCCATGACCGTGACGGAATGCGGCTCCTTCGGGGAACTGATCGATGCCTATTTTGACGAAAGAAGCCGTGACGAGCGACTCCATCGGAAGGCGGCAGACGTGTTCAAACTCCTTTCCAATGCGGAAACCCGAATCACGAAAAAAATGGCTCTCCAGAAGGAAGAGCTGACCGACTGCGATAAGGGTGACGAGTATAAGCTGTGGGGAGACCTGATCACTGCCAACATCTACCGTCTGAAGCGGGGGATGGAAGAGGCGGCTCTGGAGAATTACTGGAGCGAGAACTGCGAGACCGTGACCATTCCCATGGACAAGCGGATGTCCCCCTCTCAAAACGCACAGGCGTATTACAAAAAGTACAACAAATCCAAGGCGGCAAGAATCCACCTTGCCGAGCAGCTTGAAAAAGCGGAGGAGGAGCTTCAGTACATTTACACCGTTCTCGATGCCCTTTCCAGAGCCGAAACGGAGCGGGAGCTTTCGGAAATTCGCGAAGAACTGTATCACAGCGGCTACGCTTCCAAGATGAAAAACTACACCACGAAGAAAGCGACCAAGCCTTTGATTGCAGAATATGAAACAACCGACGGGCATCTCGTCCTTGTGGGAAAGAACAATATCGCAAACGATTATCTGACCACAAAGTTGGCGGATCGGAACGACTGGTGGTTCCATGTAAAGAATCAGCCGGGTTCCCACGTGGTTCTTGTGTGCAAGGAAGGGGAAGACGATCCCGCTGAGGAGGTATTCACCGAGGCTGCCATGATTGCAGCGTACAATTCCAAGGCCAAGGACGGCGTCATGGTTCCCGTTGACTATATGAAGGTCAGACAGGTGAAAAAGCCTGCAGGATCCAAGCCCGGGTTGGTTGTGTATTATTCCAATTGGTCTTGTTACGTTACACCGGACGAGGCGAAAGTAAAAGCCATGTTCCGCAAATAAAGGGGGAACGAGCAATGCAGCAAAGAATCAAAGCGGTGATTTTTGATTTGGACGGTACATTGGCGTGTACCGCGGGAGACCTTTTGGCGGGTGTGAATCATATGCTCCGCACCCAGTTCGGTTTTCCTCCCCTCTCTATGGAAGAGATGATGACGGGGGTGAATTTTTGCGAACGGGACTATGTGCGGCATTTGGTAAAGATGAGCATTGAAAAAGCCGAAAGGAACGATATTATCCTTGACGAAGCTCTTGTGGATAAATGCGTCATGTCTTATACGACCTATTACGGCTCCCATTATTTGGACAATACCTATATTTACGAAGGCTTGACCGAGGTGGTCAAAGAGATGAAATCCATGGGACTTCGTCTTGCCGTGGACACCAATAAGAAGGCAAAGCATGCATCGGAGATCGTGGAAAAGATCATTCCCGATCTTTTCGAGATGGTGATCGGAGATGGTCTGGTGCCTCACAAACCCGACCCGTCGGGGGCTTTGCGGATTGCGGAAGCCTTCGGTGCGGAGCCTTCGGAAATCCTTTTCGTGGGGGATTCCGACGTGGATATGCGGACCGCAAAAAATGCGGGGATGATTGCCGTTGCCGTGTCGTGGGGCTATCGGGATGAAGAAACCCTTCGTCGGAACGGTGCGGACTATTACGTTACCTCCCCCGAGGAGCTTCTGCAGCTGTGCGGAGGGAACGGGGATGCTCGGTAAACGGATCACCGTTGTGGTTGACCGACCCATGGGGAGCTGTCATCCCAGGTATCCGACCCTTTGTTATCCGATCAACTACGGATACGTTACCGACCTTATGGCAGGGGACGGGGAGGAGCAGGATGTGTATATTCTCGGGGTTGACCGACCGATTGAAACCTTTACGGGGATCGTGATCGGCATTATCCGCCGCCGAAACGACGTGGAGGACAAATGGGTTGCCGCTCCTGAGGGATATTCGTTCACCCGAGAGGAAATATGGGACGCCGTGAAGTTTCAGGAGCAGTATTTTGAGTCTGAACTGACAGTGTTTGATTGAAATAATAGTAAAAAGGCTGCTGCATTTTGGGAAAATATCCCCTTAGTGCAACAGCCATTTTGTGTATTTGCGTAAATTTTTTCTAGTTGAAAGTTTTTGAAAGGTAGGGGGCTTGGGGGAGGAAAACTTTTTATAAAAAGTTTTCCTCCCCCCAAAAAAAGTTTGAAAGAGATTTTTTATTCCTTTGCAACCAGCATGGTCTTGATGTTCTTGCCTGCGTAGGCATCCTCGAACGCCTTGTTGGTGTCCTCAACGGCATAGCCAGTGCTGAGGGTGAGGATCTTTTCGTGAAGCTCGGGATGATCTGCAAGGAACCGGAGGTATTCCTTTACGTCAACGATGGAATACTGAGAGGAACCGATGATCTGCAGCGCCTTGAAGGTGATGAGCTGAGGTGCGATGGCAACGTCGCCGTGGTTGGAATACTGACCGGGGATCAGATATACACCGCGGTTGCGGAGAAGGTTCATACCAACGGGGACTGCCGCGGGAGCGCCGGATGCTTCAAATACCAGATCCACGCCGAGACCGCCGGTTGCTTCCATCAGCTCTGCGGTCAGGCTTTCTTCGGTAGCGTCCACGCCGAGACGGAAGACCTTCTTTACGCCGAATTCAGCCGCAATGCGTTCACGGTCGGGGTTCACACCTGCGGAGATGGCGTATACGTTCTCAATACCCATGGCGCAGAGGTAGATCGCCGCAAACATACCAACGGGGCCGAGACCCTGAACCACAGCGGTCTTTACCTTCTTGATATCGATATTGGCCTGTCTTGCCAGAGAGAAGCCGTGGATGGCTGTGGGACCGGGGCAAGCAAAGGTGCAGACCATACGGGGGTTCAGACCTTCGGGAATCTTGAGGAGGTTGGAGAGGGGAGTGTAGTTCACTTCACCGTAACCGCCCCAGAAGTGGGGAGCAGTATCCACGTTGCCGCCGTTTGTTACCTGCATTCTTACGCAGTTGGCGTCGTCTCCCGCAAGGCAGAGAGGGCATTCACCGCAGGGAACTGCGATATCGGCGATAACATTGTCGCCAACCTTCAGACCGTATTTTGCCGCTTCTTCCGCATCGCATTCGATAAGCTTGCCGACGAATTCGTGGCCGATGATGGTTTCACCGCCGCAGCCGAGACGGCCGGTATGGATGTGAAGGTCGGTTCCGCAGATTCCGCTTGCCAGAAGCTCGGAAAGACCGTATCCCTTGGGGGGAGTGGTAACGGGGTATTCTCTGATTTCAAAGGGGACGTTGTGTCCCATAAAAACAGCACACTTTTTCATGATAATCTGAATCCTTTCGGTTAATAATACTTGGTTTTTAGGGGCTAAAAAATTACTATGGGCCACTTTTAAAAGTTTTTGAAAAGTGGGGGGGGGGGGGGGAAAAGCCTTTTTCAAAAAGTTTTTCTCCCCCAAATAGTTGCTTAAATACTTGCGTGTTCGGTGCGGCGGAGGATGTCTTCCTGAACAGCTCTGTTGAGGGTGGTGAAGAATGCGCTGAAGCCGGATACACGGACAACGAGGTTTTCGTAGTTTTCGGGATGCTCCATGGCGTCCTTGAGGGTTTCTCTGTCAACGCAGTTGATCTGCACTTCCTGACCGCCTTGGTTGAAGTAAACGCGGATGGCGGCGGTGAGGGCCTTTCTCTTTTCGGGATTACGGAGCATATCGGAGGTGTACTTCTGATTTACAACCGTACCGCAGGAAACCAGACGGTAGTCGGGCTTGCAGAGGGAGAGGAACGCGGAGGTGGGGCCGTTTTTGTCCACACCGTAGGTGGGAGAAGCTGCGTCGGACATGGGAACGCCCGCATTTCTTCCGTCGGGGGTTGCACCGGTTTCTCTGCCCGCGGGGATGTTGGAGGTGTTGCTGGCGATGGCGGTATAGA
>JAZQUQ010000203.1:0-11208 GCA_045631365.1 Eubacteriales bacterium
GAAAAACAGCTTCGCCGATGATCTCTGGAATCATCTGCAGGGCTGGGGGGAGAAGACCAAGAACATTTCCTTTTATAATTACTACGGATGCTTCAGCGTGTCTCCCGTCTTCGAGCGTTCCATCTGGTCGAGAATGCAGGCGGATTTCCGCTATTATGCCGCAAACGGATTCCATGGGATGGCGTCGGAGGGAGTGTCGGACTTGGCGGGGTACAGCTTCCGTATGTCGGAAACCCCCGAGGGAGAGTATGAGTATACCGATGTGTGGGAGATGAACGCTCTGACTTTCTGGCTCTACGCCAAGCTTGCGTGGAATCCCGAGGAGGATATTGATGCGCTGATCGATGAATTCTGCGAAAAGTGCTACGGGGATGCCGCCCCTCATATGAGAGAATACTACCGTATTCTTGAGCTGGGCTGGGAGGACGGTGCGGCGTCGTACGGAGAGGAGTTCAACGCTCTGATGAAATTCTACGCCGAGCCGTGGGAGTATTACTACAATTTCCTTGACACCGAGGTGGAAGGAATCCATATCCTTGACGGAATCAAAGCGGCACTTGCCGAGGCATGGGATGTCGCCGACGACACCGTAAAGGCACGGATTGCTCAGGCGAAGGAAAGCTTTGACCGCTGGGAAAGCTTTGTGGAGTAATTAATCGAATTCCCCAAAACAAGAACACCCCCGACAGTTTTCGGCCGAGACCGAGCTGTCGGGGGTAGTTTTTTCATACAGAGGTAGGATTCTTTCTCACCTTCATCAGAAGAAAATCCGGTTTGTGGAACAAATCGCGATGTTCCGGATATCGCTCAAGCAATTCGGGGGTGGGAAGGGGTTCAACCATCTGCTCAATGGAAAAGCCTGCTTCAATCAAGGTGTTTACGATACAGGAAAAGGTACGGTGATAGATTTTGATGTGATCCACAAACCATGAGGTCTCCCGCTCCCCTTCGATGCCGTAATTGGATAGATTGACGTGGATTTTTTCGCCGTTTTCGTCCTTTGTCCAACGGTTTCCTCCGGAATGGCTCGTTACCAAGGGGTGTTCTTGGGAGAAAATAAACAATCCGTCCGCAGGAAGCAAACGGGAGATGTTTCCCACGACGCCGCGGAAATCTTCCACATAGTGAAGGGCGAGGGAACTGATGACAAGGTCAAAGGTTTCGGTGAGTTCGGCGAGATTTTCCATGGGCAAAAGTCGGTATTCGATTTTGGGATCGCTGTTATCCCGTTTTGCCGCCTCCAGCATTTTCCTTGAAATGTCAATGCCCACCACTTTTTTCGCTCCCCGTTCCAAGAACAGCTTGCAATGTTCCCCGAAGCCGCATCCCAAGTCCAACACCCTTTTTCCATGAAGATCGGGGAGGAGGGAGAGAAGGGCAGGGATTTCGAATAAAACATTGGCGTTAACCGCCCGTTCGCGGAGCTGTTTATAGCTTTCAAAAAAGATTTCATTATCGAAGATGTTCTGCTGTGCCATGGTGTTTCCTCAACTTTATGTTTTGTTGTTCTGCAATCATTGTAGCACAAGATGAGGGGAAAGAAAAGTCTTTCTCTCGAAATTTTGTCGGAATTGAGGACAGCGATAATGGTCTGACCGTTCCGTTTGATTCTGAGCCCTATGAATATGCCCCCGGAAAGTTTGTGGAGCCCACTGACATGAGCTTCCAGTCCACAGTCTATTTCAGCTTTATTAACAAGGTGGCAAAAATGGTTGCGGAGGAATGCCCCGACACCAAGATTGCAACCTTTGCGTATAGTTTTGTGGAAAATCCGCCCTTGTGTGAAATTGAAGACAATGTTATTATCGTTCCGGCACCCCTTAATGAGGATCTGTCTACCTCTATGTATGATGAAACAAGCGGAGCAAACAAGAGAACTGTTGACAGAATGGAGGGCTGGAAAGAATTAACCAATAATCTTCTGCTCTATACCTATTACGGTTGTTTTATGGCAGCTGACCGATACAGCAGACCGATCTGGGACAGAATTCAGGAAAATCTGATTTATTATGCGGATAATGGGTTCTGGGGTGTGCAGCCGGAGGGAATCGGCGATGACCCGAGACCTTACTATTGGGTATATGATGGCTTCGGCGGTTACTCCCGCAATGGTACAGCGGAGGTAACAGATGCCGCATTGTGGGATATGAACTGTATGATTTACTGGATTTTTGCAAAGCTCAGCTGGAATCCCGAGGAGGACGTGGATGCCCTGATCGTGGAATTCTGCGACAAATACTATGGCGGAGCATCTGCGCATATGCAGGAATACTACCGCTTGATTAAGGCAGGCTGGGATGAAGGTTCAAAGGATCAGGTTCGAACCTATTCATGGAACACGGGCTTTGACGTGTACATGGACTGCTTTATTCTCAACGAGAATTTTGTGGAAAACGCAGGTCTCCATGAAAAGATTCTCACAGCGCTGAACAATGCATGGGAAGCGGCAAACGATATCGAAAAGGAACGAATCCGCTACATCAAGGAAACCATGGAAGAATCCATATCGGAATGGTAATGGATGAAATCTCATGCAACATTGGAACAAAAGAGAAACGTCTCGATACAGGGGCGCTTCTCTCTTTTGGCCAACAGACTTTTCCAAAGTGAATCGAAAAATGGAGTTGGCTGAACCCATCAGCAATAGCATAGAATCAAAAAACAACGGAGTTCTGCCGCAAAAGCAGAGCTCCGTTGTTTAACAGCAGAATCTGTATGAAATTGCATAAAAACAATAGGTTTAATTTGGTGAATATGGTGATTGAAAGATGTTTATTTTCATGATATAATCTAACCGAACGTTATTCTTTGCAAACCTGCAAATTTAAGGAGGAACAACATGATTACAAAGTATGAAAACGGAACCATCGGCGTAAAGGGTGCGTCTTATGAGCTTCTCGTCCGCGGACACAAGATTGACGTGAACATCAGCGGAAATACCTTTGCCACCCTTGACATCCGTACAGCAATCAATCAGACAAACGACGACCTTACCACAGCAATCGATGCGGAACCCGAGATTCCCACCCTTGTTTCCGTCGAGGGAAAGCAGGGAAAGGCTGAATTTGTCTGGACAAACAAGAGTGCGCTCTGGGAAAAGGAATACAGGCTGGTCTGCAGCTTTATCCGCTTTAAGTTCTATGTGAAGATCAAGGGTAAGGGAAGAGTAGACAGCGTAAACTACTTCAGCGGCGATATGACCGCTCCCGATTTCGGCAGCGACTACGAGTTCTCCGAGGGCTTCTATCCCAACGTGCCCTTCAGCGACAGAGAGGACTACACCTTCCGTGCCAGCACCTCCTGCCACCGTCTGGTCAAGACAACCGGCTTCATGGTTCCGCCCATGTTCGTTTATTCCTTCCGCTGTGAGGGACTTGTGGACCGCCTTGCCCTCGGTCTTGTGGCGGAACGGGGCGAACACAACTTCCACAACCTTATGTACAATCTGACAAGACAGCACAACCTCCGTTCCGGCTTCTATCTGACCACCGATCAGGACGGTCATACCCACGTAGACGGTGAGTGGACAGCCCCCTACATTATCGGCTACAGCGCGACAGACGACTTCAACGCTTGCCAAAAGTACAGCGACTACTATTTTGCGTCCGGCATTGCAAAGCCTGCGAATTACGGAAAGAAGCCTCGTTTTTGGCACGGTCCTATTGTCTGCGGCTGGATTCAGCAGGGTACCTACGCCATGAAGGAGGGACTCCGCAACTATGCACCCCTTTGTCAGCAGTGGGTGTACGAGGAGCTTTTTGATATCTGCGGAAAGAACGATCTCCATCCTACCGCGATGATCATTGACGACAAATGGTCAACGGAATATGCTACCTACGAAATGGACCCCGCACGTTTCCCCGACTTCCGCGGGCTGGTTGAGAAAAACCGCGCGGCGGGCATCCACACCATGCTGTGGTACATCATGTGGGAAGCGGAAGGATGGCCCGAGAAGGATATGATCATCACCGACGCTCACGAACACAATGTGCTTGACCCCTCCCATCCCAAGATCAAGGAAAACATCGTCAACGCCATCACACGCATCTTCTCCTCCGAGGAAGGCTGCTACGACTGCGACGGTATCAAGATGGACTTTGCTTTCATGAACCCCATGGGCAAGGATTTCAAGACCTACTCCGGTAAATACGGCGTGGAGCTGATCTACGATTACATGGAGCTGATCTATACCACCGCACACAAGATCAAGCCCCATGCTCTCATCAACAACAGTGCCTGCCATCCCTATTTTACTCACCTTTGCGACCAGGCGAGACTGCATGACTACGTGCCCGCAAACCGCCGCAATCTGGAGGACCTTGGCATGAGAGGAAAGATCTTCTCCATCGCCATGCCCGGTGTTCTGCAGGATACGGACAACTCTGCCTTCGTTACCCGCCGCGATACCATGCGCTGGCAGCTGAATCAGCAGACCGTGGGTGTACCCGACCTGTATGCGGTCAGCCCCACACCCTGCCTGGACTTCAATTCCGATGACCTCCGTGCCATCGCCGAAGTCTGGAACGAATACTCCGCCAAAATCGACGGCCTTTACGGGGACAGCGCTGAATAAATACTGATTTATTTAGGGGGAAGGAAAACTTTTTGAGAAAAGTTTTCCTTCCCCCTAAGAACCCCAACCTTTCAAAAACTTTTATGCAGGGGACAAAATATTGTGTTGGGGAGGTTTTATGACTTCGACTGTTTTGAAGATAATTGCGGCGGTTGCCATGCTGATTGACCATGCGGGGGTGATTTTGTTTCCGCAGTATCGGATTTTGCGCATCATCGGGCGGCTGGCGTTTCCCATTTATGCGTACTGTATTGCGGAGGGGTTCCGTTATACGAAAAACCGAAAGAAATACTTCCTTCGGATTTTTGCGCTCGGCACCCTTTGTCAGCTCGTCTATACCGTGGTGGAACGGGATCTCTACATCGGTATTCTTCTGACCTTCTCCCTGTCCATTGCCGTGATGGCTTTGGCGGATCGTTTCATCAAGGAACGTCGGGAAGGGAAGCTCCGCCGGGGACTCCTCTTTTTTCCTGCGGTGGTTGCCGTATATTTACTCACTCATTACGTGGAGGTGGATTACGGCTACGTTGGGGTGATGATTCCTGTTATCGTTTCGTTTTTCGAGGACAAACCCAAGCGCCTTCTTGTGATGGGGCTGATGCTTCTTATACTGTCCTTTGAGCAGTATACGCTGGGCAGCACCACGCAGATTTGGTCGCTCCTCGCGCTGATCCCTCTTGCTCTCTATAACGGTAAGCAGGGAAAGTATAAAATGAAGAATTTTTTCTACATTTTCTATCCCGCACATCTTGTGTTCTTATATGCGATAGACTATCTGACACACCTTTGAACACGATAATTTATTTGAAAGAGTATGGGGTCTGCTGCATTTGCGATGCAACAGACCCCAATAATTGTTTTATTTGTCAATCTTAGAAATTGTGGTTTTGTAGAGGTGGATGAACAGGATGATGCTGAAGGTGACGGAGGCGATTTCCGCGAGGGGGAAGGACCACCACACCATGTTTACCTTTCCGCTGAGGGAGAAGAGGTAGGCTGCGGGGATGAGGACGAGGAGCTGTCTTGCGAAGGAGACCACCATGGAGTAAACGCCCTTGCCAAGCGCCTGGAAGGAGGAGCCGAGGACGATACACAGTCCCGCAAACATGAAGCTGAGGCTGATGGTGCGGAGTGCGGGTACGCCAAGCTTCAGCATATCCTCGTTGGCGTTGAACAGGCGGAGTGCGGTTTCGGGGAAGATCTGCATCAGAAGGAGTCCCACGAACATAACGGAAAGAGCGATGATCAGAGCGACCTTGATGGCGTCGATCATACGTTTTTTGTTCCGCGCGCCGTAGTTGTAGGCGATGACGGGGATAACACCGTTGTTCAGACCGAAGATGGGCATGAAGATGAAGCTCTGCAGCTTGAAGTATGCGCCGAACACGGAGACTGCAAGGTTATCAAGCTTACCCAGAATAAGGTTCATGCTGGTGGTCATAATCGAACCGATTGCCATCATGATAATGGAGGGGATTCCCACCGCGTAGATGGTGCCGATGATTCGGAAGTTGGGCTTGAAGCAGGAAGGGGTCAGCTTAATGTCGTGGTTGAAGTGATGGTTCAGGATGATCGCCAGAACGAAGGCACAGATCTGACCGATAACGGTAGCGATGGCAGCCCCTGCCGCACCCATTTCGGGAACACCGAGGTAACCAAAAATGAAGATGGGGTCGAGAATAATATTGACGATGGCACCCACACCCTGGGTAAACATGGTGAGGATGGTTCTGCCCGTGGATTGCATCAGTCGCTCAAACATGATTTCTCCGAAAATACCGAAGGAGAAAATGGAGCAGATGGAAAGGTATGCGGTACCTGCTTCAATGACCTCGGGAATGTCGGTCTGGAAGCGGATGAATTTTCCTGCGAAGAAGAGACCGAAGATCAGGAAGATCATGTAGGCAAATGCCGCAAGGAGCACACCGTTGCCTGCGGTTTTGTTTGCCTTTTTAAAGTTCTTTTCCCCAAGACTTTTGGAGAGAAGGGCGTTTACACCCACACCCGTACCCGTTGCAAAAGCAATCATCAGATTTTGTGCGGGGAAGGCGTAGGTCACCGCCGCCAGTGCGTTCTGCGCGGGGTCGTACCATGAGATAAAGACACTGTCTACCACGTTATAGAACGCCTGCACCAGCATGGCAATGATCATGGGCAGGGACATGGTGATAATCAGCTTGCCGATGGGCATGGTACCCATTTTGTTCTCGGCCGGTATCATTTTTTCGTCCATTAAAACAAGATTCCTCCATTATATGATATATCGTACCACAATATTATACTACAAAAAGCTGCCGATGTAAATTGTGATTATTGGGAAGTTTTTGTCGACTTTCCCTCGTTTTTTCTCACAATATATGCAAAAGAGATTTTGTATTGCGTCTTCAATCCATCGGGGGCTCTTGCCATTTTGCGGCAGATGTGCTATAATAGTCTAAAACAATAAAGTTTCAGCCATGCTGTAATGACGGTGTGGGAATTGCGATTCGATTATACAACATAAGGAGAGAAACCATGCTGAAAGAATTGGTAGTAAGCAGTCGGAGCTTCCGCAGCTTCGACGAATCAAAGGTATTTACGGTAAAGGAACTGGAGGATTTGGTGGATACGGCTCGTCTGACCCCTTCCGCCGCCAACCGTCAGCCCCTGAAATATAAGCTTTGCGTGGACAAGGCAGAGGTGGACAAGGTACTTTCCCTCACCAAGTGGGCGGGATTTCTGCCCGAATTGAACCTTCCGCCGGAGGGCCATCATCCTACCGCGTTTATCGTTATGTGCCACGACACTTCCGTTGCTCCCGAGAGCAAGTATTCCGCCGTGGACGTGGGCATTGCGGCGCAGACCATTATGCTGGCTGCCTGCGAACGGGGGTACGGCGGATGCATGATCGGTGCGTTCGATCCCGAGGCGGTTTCCGACGGACTTCGTCTGCCTTTGAAGTATACTCCCGTGCTGATCCTCGCTCTTGGCGTACCCGACGAGGCGGTATTTATCACCGAGATCGGCAAGGAAGGGGACACCAAGTATTTCCGTGACAAAATGGGGATTCACTACGTCCCCAAGCGTTCCTTGGAAAGCGTGATTATTGACTGATGTATACCGTATTTGCTGTTCTTCTTGCGGCGGCGCTGATTGTGCTGACGGTTTTGGGCGCCCGTGCACATTCCCCCGCCAAAGGGAAGCGGATTCTTTTCGTAAATCTGTGGATATCCGCCGGTTCTGCGGTGGTGGGGGCTGTTGTCCCCCTCCTTGCACACGCCGTGATCTTCGGCAGCTCCGAGGATGCGGAATGGATGGAATGGGCGTGGGATGCCTTTACCCTTTTTGTGAAGACAACACTCCCCCTGACGGGAATCGCCCTTCTTTTGATCCTCTTGACCACAGCCCTGACCTCCGTCGTGGGGAAAAAGTCCAAACTCTTTTCCGCGGTGATCCGTCAGTCCGCATCGGTGGCGGTGTCCGTCATCCTGTTGTGTATAGCACCCTTTTATTCCGCCATGGCTGAGACCAACGGGGCACCGATCCATTGTTTTATCCTCCTGTTCGGACTTTGCGAGGCGTTGTTTATGCGGCTGACCTTTGTCCTCGAAATGCTTTTGAAGCAGAAGGGGCAGAAATAACGGACAGCCTTTGTGAAGACAGGGTGTTGATTGCGTGAAACTTTTCCAAAGGATGGGCAGAACGGCGTTTTTTCACACAATGTCTATTGATATTTGACCATTTTTATGGTAGAATGATCTGTAAATTCACGAAAGACCAAAGAGAGGCATACGATTTTTATGAAAACCTTGTGCAGACAACGCATTCTTCTTGCAGCTTCTGCTGTGATTCTGACTCTGGTTCTTGCGTTCTTTGTCCTTCCCGGGATGACGGAAGCAAAGACCATTACCGAAACCCTGAATCTTGTCAACGTGACACAGAACGAAAAGGGGGACGGATACCAGTGGGCAAACCGCTACGATATTCTGACCCTCGACGGACTCCGTCTGGAGACAGAGAACGATTTCGGTCTCCGTCTTCCCAAGAGCTGTACCGTCGTTCTCAAGGGAACAAACTACATCAAGGCAGGAAAGTACGCGCTGACCTGCTCGGGCAACGTCTCCTTCAAGGGGAACGGCACGCTGATCCTTGACGCAGGGGAAGCGGGCATTTACATCTACACCGAAATCGGTACGGAAAAAATCCGTATTTTGGAAGGTAACTATCAGATTACTGCAGGGAAGTACGGTGTATATTCCAAGAAAGCGGATTTCTCCTTCGTTGACGGAAAAATGGACATCACCGTTGCCTCTCCCGAAGGATACGCGATCCTCGGAAGAAATCTGAATCTGGTGGGCGGTAAGTTTACTGCCAACAACTCCGTGGAAGCTACAAATGAGCTGGTGGTAAAGGGAATCAACCTTGACGTCAAGAGCGAACGTGCGGCACTTTCCGCAAAGATTCTGCAGATCAAGGATATTTCCGTCACCGACTACGACGGGGAGAACACCATTCAGGCAAAGTCCACGGAAAAGCGTGACAGACGAAGCGCCATCTTCGGTGACGACGTGCCCGGGTACGTGGATATCATCCTGTTCATCGTTGCCGCTGTGGGAATCGGACTGTTGATCGTTGTTCCCATCCTCCGCAGAAAGAAGAAGACCAAGGAGCTTTACGAACGGCTGGCAAGAGAAGCCGAGGAGAAAGGTTCAAAATAAATCCGTAAAAAAGAGAGAGCATTCAATCAGCAATGACACTCCAAAGTCAGTCCTTTGGGAGGATATTGCGTTGAATGCTCTCTTTGTTTTTCGTTTATTCCTCGGGGAAGTTCAACTCGTAGGCTTCTTTGATATAGCCGATATGCTCACGGGCAAGGTCGGTGTCTGCGGCATCGTAGGCTCTTTGGAGGGCGTCCTTGACGTCGTCCTCCAGATCCACCATGTAAACGAAGGTGTCAAGATAGAACGGCAGGGCGATTTTGAAGTTCCAGAGAAGGGTTTCGCTTTCGCCTTCCGTCCAACCCTTATAAATGAGGGCGTAGTATTCCTGCATTTCCTCAGAAGCCGCACCGTAGACCTTGTCGCAGAATTCCACGATCAGGGCATCGATATCCTCATAGGGATTCCAGCACAGCTTGTGATAAATCCAAACGGTAAGTCCGTTCATGACCCATGCATCGTGACGGTTGCGGCCGCGATCCTCCAATGCACCGCCCCAGTTGGTAAAGGTTGCATCGTTATCCGTATTTCCCTGAGGCATGGGACCGAGATATCCGTTTTCCGCATAATAGATCAGATCCTTCTGCATATCGTACCAAATGGGGCGTTCGTAATCCGCCATGGCAATGGTGCAGAAATAGTAATCGTAGAAAAGGATTTCCCTTGTCATGGACGTCCAGTTTTCAAGATAATTGAAGTGGAGAACGTTATTATCATTGGTGGGATCGGTCAGGGAAGAGGATTCGTCCTTTGTGATGGGAGCGAAGACCAGACGGATGTTTTCATCGATCTCACAGCGGGGCGTCGCCTCTACGGGCCAGTAGACAAGGGTGTTGATGGTCACGTCGGGGTATTTCTCCCCGATTTGTGCCGCAATTTTATTAAGGAAGGTGTAAAATACGGTGGAAATGTAGTCGCCTTCGTTGGAGTTCACAAATTCACCGGGGGCGTATTCAAAGGGAAGGGTACATTCGGGATAGTTTTTGCAGTAGTCGTTGTCCTCCACGCTGATGGATACGTTGTCCACCTTGTTGGCATCGAGATATGCAATGACGCTTGCGGCAAGGGTGTTTGCGGTAAGATCGCTCCAGATATTGACCTGCTGTGTGGAACCCATGCTTTCATTCACGGAAACAATGACGCCATCCGCGGTCTCATTCCAGTATTCGGTGCAGTCGGGATCGTAGATGGGGCTTTGGAGGATCCAGTCTTGCAGGTCGTGACCAAGCATCACGCCGGTAATGCCGATGGTTGCCTGCTTTTCGGGGTAGTTCGGCTCTTCCATGGGGAACAAAGACGCATTCAGCTTATTGCGGGAGTAGATCACTTCGGTGTCGAAGGTTCCCTCGCCGCCCCACAGGGAATATCCACGCAAGGTAAAAGGGGATTTTTCCCGATAATCCGTCTTTTTCACGGTTACGGTGGGCTGAGCCTCATAGACGGTACCCGAATGCTCTTCTGCACCGATCCACAGAATACCTATGTTTTCTTCCAAAAAGTCGTACACCCCGTTCAAGGCTCCTTTTGCCGTGGCTCCGAAGATGTAGAGCTTATTGTCATGGGTGCGGATGGCAAATCCGTCGTCGCCGTAACGGATGTCTGATCCGTCTTCGGAAAGCTGACGGAGCCATTGGAGGTCGTCGGGGAACAGGGTTTCCAGTTCGGGCAGGCTTTCAGGGGTGGCGAGGATAATGGGGAGGGAATCGGTCTGTGCCGCGGTCACGGTGGAAAGCTCAGCACCCGATACCAGCTTAACGTGATATGCCAGCTCCTCCGCCGCATAGGTGAGAAGTTGGTCTGCACTGTCCGAAATGACAATATGTGCCTTCGCAATGCCGTTTTCCGTCACAAGATCGGTGCGGACGGTCGTCTCGGCTGCCGTTGTTTCTTCCGCGTTCTGTGTTTCGGGGGAATCCGCTGCGGAAGTCGGAGGCCAAG
>JAZQUQ010000204.1:0-5922 GCA_045631365.1 Eubacteriales bacterium
GCATGGAAGCGGGTACTCCCCGCACCCTCGTGGGTTACCTTCATACCAAAGCTGAAGAAGTGCCGAGCATGGATGCGGGTACTACCCGCACCCTCGTGGGTTATCTTCAAACCAAAGCTGAAGAAGTGCCGAGTTTGGCCGCCCGGACTCCGGGCCTTAGCAGATGATTACGCCTTCGTCGGAGTTGATTACTTCGCCGATTACGTATGCGTCTTCGCCGTCTGCCTTGAGAGATGCGAGAGCCTTGTCAACGTCGTTCTTATCTACGGTGATGCTCATACCAACGCCCATGTTGTAGGTGTTGAACATGTCACGTTCGGGGATACCGCCGGTCTTTGCGAGAACGTCGAAAATGGGGAGAATACGGATTGCGGACTTCTCCACCTTTGCGCTGCAGCCATTGGGAAGGCTTCTGGGGAGGTTTTCGTAGAAACCGCCGCCTGTGATGTGGGAGATACCCTTTACATCCACCTTTTCGAGAAGGCTCAGCACGGGCTTAACGTAAATTCTGGTAGGTGTGAGGAGAGTTTCGCCCAGGCTCTTTCCGCCAAGCTCCGCAACGGGAGACTTGATATCGCTGTTTTCCACGTCGAATACCTTACGAACGAGAGAGAAACCGTTGGAGTGAACGCCGCTGGAGGGGAGCGCGATGATTACGTCCCCTGCCTTGATCTTTTCCTTATCGATGATTCTGTCACGGTCTGCGATACCGCACGCAAAACCTGCAAGGTCGTATTCGTCCTCGGGATAGAAACCGGGCATTTCCGCTGTTTCACCGCCAACGAGAGCTGCATCGGACATTACGCAGCCGTCTGCAACACCGGAAACGATGGAAGCGATCTTTTCGGGATAGTTCTTGCCGCAAGCGATATAGTCGAGGAACACCAGAGGACGTGCGCCGCAGCAGATGATATCGTTTACGCACATCGCAACACAGTCAATACCAACGGTGTCATGCTTGTCCATGAGGAACGCAAACTTCAGCTTGGTACCAACGCCGTCGGTTCCGGAAACGAGAACGGGGTGCTTGATGTCGTACTTTTCCATGTAAAGACCAATGTCGAAAATACCGCCGAAGCCGCCGATCTTGTCGCATACACCTTCGGTAACGGTTCTTGCGATGTGCGCCTTCATCAGCTCTACGGCAGTATAGCCTGCTGTAATGTCAACGCCCGCATTCTTGTAGGATTCGCTGTAACTCTTCATAATTCTATCTCCATTCTGATTTTTTACATTTATTTGTAAATACAAGGAAAACGCAGATCGGTATTTTCACACGGTTCTGCGTCCCCACAGAAAAACCGCATGGTTCTTCCGTGTTATTTTTTCAGTTTGAGCTGAAGGGCAGCATCCTTTTCTGCAATCATGGCAGCAGCATCTGCTCTTGCAGCCTTCAGCTTTGCGGAAAGTTCGGAATCGGAAAGGGCGATCATCTGACAAGCCAGATATGCCGCATTTGCCGCACCGTTCAGGGCAACCGTCGCCACGGGAATACCGGAGGGCATCTGTACCGTTGCAAGAAGTGCGTCCAGTCCGTCAACAGCACCGCCCTTTACGGGAATACCGATTACGGGGAGGGTTGTATTGGCAGCACAAGCACCCGCAAGATGGGCAGCCATACCTGCTGCGGCAATCACAACGCCGAATCCGTTTTCTTCCGCCGCAGAAACAAACTCCGCAACCTGAACGGGGGTACGGTGTGCAGACATAACATGAGCCTCATAGGGCACGGAAAACTCGTCAAAAACCTTAAATGCCTTCTCCACTACGGGAAGGTCGGAGTCACTGCCCATGATAACGGCAACTTTCTTCATCATAAACCTCCAAATTTTTGCTGTATAATTTTGTCATTACGTTCTGTCCCCTCCGTAAAAACGGGAATTCCGAAACCCTCTCCGGACCCAAAACGGAAAAAAACGGCACAATACGCAATCCTACTTAAAATTATACTAAATCCAAGCCCAATCGTCAAGTGTTTCCGACAACAAAAATCCGTACTTCTGCGACTTTTTATTTGATACTTTTACCAAGAATGCCCTTTTTCGGACTTTTCGTTTTTTTGCAATCTGTTTTCCGAGCCCCATACGACGGAGAAATCGTCGAAAGCGGTATCGCAGACATTTACGATGGATAGGCTTTCCTTTTGCTGCCGACCCACAGATCAAAAAAAGAATGAAATCCCTCTTTTTTCTCGTATCAAAATACCGATATCTCTTGACAATTCAGGGGCAAAAATATTATAATATAGGGTGGTAAATTATATAAATCCGAACGAAGCAATTTGTTCTGCGAAAGGAATTCGTTTTATGAAATATACAAGCGAACAGGGTCTCACAAGAGAGAATCTCCGATTTGCTCTTGAAGAATCCCTCAAGGGCAAGACACTTCGCCGTGTGCTGATTCTTCCCCCCGACTATACCAGAATGTATTCGGGCGCGGGTATCATCACCAACATCTACTATAATCTTCTCAAGGACACCTGTGACGTGGACATCATGCCCGCCCTCGGCACACATTTCCCCATGACAAAGGAAGAATGCGATGCGTTCTTCGGCGAGGACGTGCCTTTTGAGAAAATCCTTGTCCACAACTGGCGAAAGGATGTCGTGAAGATCGGCGAGGTTCCTGCGGAATTTGTTTCCGAGGTTTCCGACGGTCTTGTGAACACAAAAATCGACGTTGAAGTGAACAAGCTTCTCCTTGACAAGAGCTACGACCTGATCATCTCCATCGGTCAGGTGGTTCCCCACGAGGTTGTGGGCATGGCGAACTACTCCAAAAACATCTTCGTCGGCTGCGGCGGTTCTTCCATGATCAACTCCAGTCATATGCTGGGTGCATTCTACGGCATGGAACGGATCATGGGCAAGGACTTCTCCCCTGTCAGAAAGGTGTTCGACTATGCGGAGCAGAATTTCCTCAAGGATCTGCCCCTCATGTACGTTCTCACCTGCTGCACCAACACGGGAGACACCACCAACATCCACGGTCTTTACATTGGCCGCGAAAGAAGCAATTTTGAGTCCGCTGTGGCACAGAGTCAGGAGATCAACCTGATCCACGTGGACGAGCCCTTCAAAAAGGCGGTGGTTTACCTCGATCCCCGTGAATTCAAGTCCACATGGCTTGGAAACAAATCCATTTACCGCACCAGAATGGCAATGGCAGACGGCGGTGAGCTGATTGTTCTTGCACCCGGTGTGGCAGGCTTCGGCGAGGACGACACCAACGACGCTCTGATCCGCAAATACGGCTACTTCGGCCGCGAAAAGATTCTTGAGCTTGTGAAGGAACACGAAGATCTGAACGCCAATCTTTCCGTTGCGGCACATCTGATTCACGGTTCCTCCGACGGACGGTTCAAGATCACCTACTGTACCGAAAAGCTGACCGAAGAGGAAGTACGGGGGGCGGGCTTTGATTATATGCCCTACGCGGAAGCCGTGAAGAAGTACGATCCCGCTGTCCTCACCGACGGCTGGCACGAGATCGACGGAGAGAAGATATTCTACATCAGCAATCCCGCTCTCGGACTCTGGACAAAATAAAAAAGGGACAAATATGAACAAAATCATCGATTTACATACCCACTCCGTCTGCTCCGACGGTTCTATGACCCCCTCTGATCTGGTGAAGCACGCCAAGGAAAGCGGACTCACCGCCATTGCTCTCTCCGACCACGACAATGTGGACGGAATCAAGGAAGCAATGGCAACTGGGGCGGAAATCGGCATTGAAGTAATCCCCGCCATTGAGCTTTCCGCCATTTCCGACACGGAAACTCATATTCTCGGCTACTTCATTGACCCCGAATCCCCCGAGCTTCTCTCCGCCATGAAGTACATTCGTGATGTCCGTATTCAGCGTACCGCAGAGACCTGCGAAAAACTGAAGGAATACGGAATGATCGTCACCATGGACGAAGTAAGAGCAAAAGCGGGTACGGGAATCCTCTGCCGCGCGCACATTGCAAAGATTATGACGGAAAAGGGATACAGCGAATCCCCGAAGGCGGCGTTTGCCACATGGCTGAACGCAGGATGCCCCTGCCACAGCGAATCCCAGGCACTCTCCGACACAGAAGCGGTGGAACTGATCCGCAAAGCGGGCGGTGACGCCTATCTCGCACACCTTCATCTGACGAAAAAGTCGGGTGAGGTGTTGGAAAACTTCATCAAGCATCTGATGGAGGCGGGACTGACGGGTATTGAGGGATATTACACCGACTACACTCCCGAAATGGCGGAGACCTACCGCGGACTGGCTGACAAATACGGCCTGAAAATCTCGGGCGGTACGGATTTCCATGGTGCATTCAAGCCCCACATCAGCATCGGTCGGGGATTGGGTGAACTGGAGATTCCCTACTCCGTTCTCGAGAACATGAAGAAAAGATAAAAATTATAATCCATATATATAAGGAGATACACAACAATGAAAAAGGCAAACATCGGACTTATCGGACTGGCAGTTATGGGCGAAAACCTCGTCCTGAACATGGAATCCAAGGGATTCACCGTTGCGGTTTACAACCGTACCACAGAAAAGGTAAAGAATTTTGTGGAAGGCAGAGGTGCAGGCAAGAACATCATTGGCACCTACAGCCTTGAAGAGCTGGTTGCTAATGTTGAAAAGCCCCGCAAGATCATGATGATGATCAAGGCAGGCTCTGCGGTTGACAGCACCATCGACGCACTTCTCCCCCTCCTTGATGACGGCGACATCATCATCGACGGCGGTAACTCCCACTTCCCCGACACCGCTCGCCGCACCGCTTATGTAGAATCCAAGGGCAAGCTGTACATCGGTACCGGTGTATCCGGCGGTGAAGAAGGTGCGCTGAACGGTCCTTCCATGATGCCCGGCGGTTCTCCCGCGGCTTGGGAAAGCGTAAAGCCCATTCTTCAGGCAATCTGCGCAAAGGTAGAAGACGGCTCTCCCTGCTGTGACTGGGTTGGCGAAAACGGCGCCGGTCACTTCGTTAAGATGGTACACAACGGTATCGAATACGGCGATATGCAGCTGATCTGCGAAGCATACCACCTGATGAAGAACCTTCTCGGTATGTCCGACGACGAAATGCACGAAGTATTCGCAGAATGGATGAAGGGCGACCTTGACTCCTACCTCGTTGAAATCACCCGCGACATTCTCGCATACAAGGACGTTGACGGTGAGCCTATTGTAGAAAAGATCCTCGATACCGCAGGACAGAAGGGTACCGGTAAGTGGACCGGCATCGCTGCTCTTGACGAAGGTGTTCCGCTGACCCTCATTGGTGAAGCAGTATTCGCACGCTGCCTCTCCGCTATGAAGGACGAGAGAGTTGTTGCATCCAAGGTTCTCCCCTCCGCTTGCGAAGCAAAGATGGAACTTTCCGCAGAGGAAAAGGCAGAGCTGGTTGAAGATATCCGCTGTGCACTTCTTGCATCCAAGATCGTTTCCTATGCACAGGGCTACACCCTCATGAGAGCTGCGGCAAAGACCTACGGCTGGAATCTCAATTACGGCGGAATCGCTCTGATGTGGAGAGGCGGA
The DNA here is from genome assembly GCA_045631365.1 of Eubacteriales bacterium. Lineage (GTDB taxonomy): Bacteria > Bacillota > Clostridia > Oscillospirales > CAG-272 > UMGS1696. Next base: position 5,539 of record JAZQUQ010000204.1, read on the forward strand.
TGCATTATCCGTTCCGTATTCCTCGGCAAGATCAAGGAAGCCTTTGATGCAAATCCCGATCTGACCAACCTCCTCCTGGACCCCTACTTCACCGCAAAGATTGCAGATCTCCTTCCCGGCTGGCGTAACGTTGTAGCTATGGCAGCGATGTCCGGTATGCCCGTTCCCGCATTCTCCTCTGCCCTCTCCTACTACGACGGCTACCGCTGCGACCGTCTCCCCGCAAACCTCCTTCAGGCTCAGCGCGACTACTTCGGCGCTCACACCTACGAAAGAGTTGACGCAGAACGCGGCGAATTCTTCCACACCAACTGGACCGGCCACGGCGGCGACACTGCAGCTACCCAATATACTGTTTAATTCAGCTTTATACGGGGGAAAGAA
>JAZQUQ010000205.1:0-7285 GCA_045631365.1 Eubacteriales bacterium
TCTCCACCCCCGTCAACGTCTGCTCCAAGTTCATTGTTGTGTTCATCATTTTCGGTGCCTTCCTTGAACGGACGGGCATTGCGGATTTCTTTATTCAGGCAGCCAATGCGGTGGTCGGCGGTTTCTCCGGCGGTCCTGCAAAGGTTTCCGTTGTGGCGAGTGCTTTGGAAGGTATGGTTTCCGGTTCTTCCGTTGCCAACACGGTGGGAAGCGGTTCCGTTACCATCCCTCTCATGAAGCGTACGGGATACAAGCCCGAGTTTGCGGCGGCGGCTGAGGCTGCGGCTTCTACGGGCGGACAGATCATGCCTCCCATCATGGGTGCTGCCGCGTTCCTGATGTCGGAATACGTTCAGGAACCCTACTCCCAGATCATTCTTCGTGCCATTATTCCTGCTCTTCTGTATTTTGCGGGTATCTTTATCACCGTCCATCTGGAAGCGAAGAAGTTAGGACTCCGCGGTCTCTCCCGTGAGGAGCTTCCCAAGTTCAAGCAGTTGGCGAAGAAGCTGTATCTGCTCCTTCCTCTGGTGCTTCTCATTTATCTTGTCAGCTCCAATACATACACCATTCAGACTTCTGCAGCCATCTCCATTATTGCGGCGATCCTCGTGAGTCTTCCCAATAAAGAGACACGGCTGAGTCCCCGCAAGCTCCTTGATGCGTTGGCTGCCGGCGGACAGGGTACCATTGCCGTTGCAGCGGCGTGCGGTATTGCGGGTATCATCGGCGGTACCATTACCATGACCGGTCTTGCCAACATCATGATCAACGCCATTACTACCGTGGCGGGCAATACTGTCATTATCGCCCTGTTCCTGACCATGCTTTGCTGTATCGTTCTCGGTATGGGTGTTCCTACTACGGCGAACTACTGCATCATGGCGGCGACCTGCGCTCCCATTCTGATCCGTATGGGTGTTCCTGCCATTGCGGCACACTTCTTCGTGTTCTACTTTGGTATTGTGGCAGACCTGACACCGCCAGTTGCTCTTGCAGCATACGCGGGTGCTGCCATCGCTCAGTCCAATCCCATGAAGACCGCGTTTACCGCAACCAAGCTGGCCATCGGCGCATTTATCGTACCCTACGTATTCGCACTGAACCCCGTTATGCTGCTGGTTGACGTAACCGGTCCCGTTCAGATTATCCTCATCACCATTACCTCCCTTATCGGTATCTTCGGTGTGGCGGCAGCGTTGGAGGGATATATCCTTGCTCACATGAACTGGATTCAGCGAATCCTCTCCCTTGCGGCTGGTCTCCTCCTCATCGACCCCAACGGATCTACCGACGTGATCGGTATTTCTGTGATCGCTCTCGTTGTACTCTGGCAGATTTTCCAGAGAAAACGGGGCGGCAAAGCGGACGGTTTGAGCGCGGCTTGATCCCCTTCTTTTGAGATGAATCATTGAATAACAAAACGGAGAATTCACCGTTGCTCACAGCGGTTGGATTCTCCGTTTTTGTGTTTGATCGTTTTTTTGTGGTCAGAATAACAGGGATGAGAAGAAAATTGTATAAAAATCGATTGGATTCTGCGGATTTTTTGTGTTCTTTATTGCATAAGATAGAAAATAATGTTATAATTATACTGAATAAGTTTGTTTTTGAAGAATCCGCAAAGCGGTTATACGCTTTATCGCAGCGGAATACAAAACGTCCATGGAGGATCGGATGAAAAAACGTTTGACAGCTTTCTTTCTTGCGGTGGTGATGCTGGTGTTCGGGCTGCCCATACCTACTATCGGTGCCGATACTCTCGGAGCCGATAGTCTCGGAGCCGATCGTATCGGTGCCGAAACCGTCCGGGCAGTAAACGCTCAATCTGCAGTTCCGGAGTATTCCGATTTTCTGCTGTACGCAGATTTATATCAGCTTTCTGCGGTGGGACATCAGATTTCGGGTGGGTATGCCTGCAGCTGTTTCGCACTTGCCTATGCCCGTACCATCACCGATAAAAGGGTTCATTATTACAGCGAATACAATGCTTACGGTGCGGATCAGTACAACGTCAGTGCGGTTTGGTCCACGGGGGAGTATTACCGTTCCGAATTTTCCGATAAAGCGGAAGCCTTTGCCGTGATGGTTGAAGAACTGCAGAATCAGCGTCCCGTTTTGGCTTACGTAAAGGGAAGAGGATCGGCTCAGCATTTCGTAACGGTGATCGGCTTTCAGAACATAACGTCCCTCGACTCGCTGAGCGAAGAGCATTTCCTCATGATTGACCCCAACTCTCCGGGTGGATTTTCCGTGGAGAATTTGGGAGACGTGGGCTATACCATGAAGCAATCGGGAAGCGGTTCCGATGCCTATTACCTCATTATCCGTCCCTATGAGACGGTACCCACCGTTTCCATCGCTTCCGCAGTAACTTTCAATCGTCGGTATGTTTCCGAATGCAAGGCTTATCCCTGTTCCGTTTTCCTTGAAGTGACGGCACCGATGTTTGCCTGTAGCTTACCCTGCACTCCCGATACCGCTTTGCAGTATGACTGTGTTTCGGAGATTCTGCTGAGTGATCTCTTCTATCCGGGGGATCTCATTGAGGCGGAGGGACTTTACCGAAACACCGAGGGGGAGTATTGGTATCGGATTTGCCTTTCCGACGGAACGGAAGCGTTTGTTTCCGCGGATCGGTGCAGCATGTCCGCGTTGATTCCTCCGGAGCTGGTGGACGGCAGCTTCCCGCAGCAGATTACGGGAGCCACCTATCTTGCAGGTATTGTGCGGTCCAACGCACTCATCAATACCGTACAGGCAAAGGTATACCGTGCCGATGACGAGGGAGGGGACGTGGTGATTTCTTCCGACCGTGCGAAGGTGTCGGCGAGTGCCTACTCCCTGAAATACAGCGCGGTTGACTATAGCCTCCCGTTCCAGGATTTGAAAAAAGCGGGAGCGGGACAGTATGTTCTGGTCTACGAGGCGGAGCACACCAACTATTATGTGGACGACGGTGTGCCTGTGGCAGTAACACAATGCGATGTGATCGGCCGTTTTTCCTTCCGCTACGGACAGGAACAGGAAGAACCTTCGGTGCCTTCCGTTTGTGTGATCACCTTTGACCCCAACGGCGGAAGCAGCTCGGTTCTTCAGAAAACGGTAGAGAAAGGGACCGTGGCGGGAGATCTTCCCGTTCCCCTCCGTGACGGATACTCCTTTGAGGGATGGTACACCGCGAAACAGGAGGGAGAACAGATTCTGCCCCAGGATATCATCACGAAGGATATTACCCTGTATGCGCGCTGGACTGCAGGAACCCATACCCATTCTTTTCTGCCTGAACTGGTTCTTCCCGGCTGTACGGAGGAAGGCTATACCTTCTACCAATGCGGCTGTGGGTACAGTTTTAAAACCGATCACAGAGATCCTACGGGGCATTTTTATTCCGACGGAAGCTGTATCCGCTGCGGTGAGTCAGACCCCATGTATTCTCCCGATGCCGAAACCGACGTTGTTTTCCGTCTCGGTGAAGGGAAGGGGCAGCCCGGGGAGACCGTCCGCATTCCGTTGACCGTGCAGAGCAGCCGAAAAATCAATTCCATAGCCATCTATCGCCTTACATACGATACGGATTTGCTCGAATTTGTGGGATTTGAGGATTACGAAGGGATCGAAACGAAAGCCTTTGTATCCTTCTTTGACAATGAATTGGAGATGATTACGGTGGGCCTTTCTTCTTCCGAAAAGCTGAACGGTACGGTGTGCAGTCTGGTTTTCAAAATCAAGAAAAATGCCAAAGTTGGTGAATGGTCGGAAATTGATGCGGTTTCATCGGTAAAGCTGGATTCCGAAAATCTCACATCCACCGTTTTGGAGGGAAAAATACAGGTTCCGTCCTACCGCACGGGAGATCTTGACGGGGATGATTCGGTGGATATCATGGATTCGCTCCTCCTGTTCCGCCACAGCATGCTTCCGTCGCTGTATCCCATCCAGTACGGAGGCTCTTTGGACCTTAATCGGGATGGCGGTTTGGATGTGCTGGATTCGCTCCTTCTGTTCCGTCACAGCATGCTTCCGGAGCTGTATCCTCTTTCGTAAAAATCTCGGCATCAAATCGTTTTCGGGACGGTTTGGTGCCGTTTTTTTGAGGAGAAACGGGACTGATATTTTCCTTTCCCCACAAAAAACAAAACATATTATTACGTGGAAGGAAACTGAATTTTGGAGTCTGTGAAAGGGACAGAATTCGTGTTTTTTGTGAAAAAATCATTGACCGTAGTAGTATAATGTGGTAGAATATATATGTATATGCATTTTTATTGAGGGACTCATATCCATAGATTGAAGTGGTGTTTTTATCAGTATCCCGGCAGATGATCGAGTGATTTTGCAATGGGGCTTGGAAATAAATCTTTATGTATAAGGGATAACAAGATGAAAAAATTCAATATACGATGGATGCTTGTTGTTTATGATTTTTTGATCCTTGCACTGACGGATATTCTTCTGCTTGGATTGTATCGTGGAAATGAAAAATTGTCTTTGTCCGGTATTATGCTGCATTTTGCCGTAACAGGGGTATGTGTGTTCTTGGCGCGTTTTGTCGGTGACGTCTATCATCAAGTATGGAGATACGGCGGAATTCAATGCTACATACGCTTGTTGTGCGTGGATTTTGCGGCTTTTTTGATGAATCTCGGTGTGAAATTTCTCCTGCCTATCCTTTACCCGGGAGTAGAGATGATCACATTTGCCCGCCTTCTGTCCATTGCGTGCATCAATCTTCTCGGTGCGCTGACGATCCGCATGTTTTACCGCTATGCGTACAAATGCGGGAATTCCGATACGGCAAAGGGCAAGTTTCTGAACATGCTTCTGCGTGTATTTGCCGGAGAAAATTTCATCGAAAACCATCCCGATCATGCACAGAAAATCAAGATTGCTATTGTTGGGGCGGGCAGAGTGGGGGTTGCTCTTGCGGAGGAACTTCACGCCAATAAATCCTCGGCATATTCTCCCCGCTGTTTTATCGATGTGGATTTGGAGAAAGTGGGGAAAGTCATCCACGGAATTCCTGTTTTTCCCGAGAATGAGGATTCGGTGGATCATCTGAGAGAACTCGGAATTCAGGAAGTGGTATTCTGTGTTTCTGATAAGGGAAATACCAACCGAAAGGCGTTGTTTGACAAATATCTGCATGCGGGCTATAAAATCAAGGTGTACGATTTCCCCGTGATGCACACAGCAGGAAAAAAGCGGTATCTCCGTGATTTCGATATCGAGGAATTGCTGTTCCGTCAGCCCATCTGTATTTCCGAGGACAAGACCTATGCTTATTACAAAGATAAAGTGGTTCTCATTACGGGCGGCGGTGGTTCCATCGGTTCAGAGCTGTGCAGACAGCTTTCCAAAATGTTCCCGAAGAAGATTATTATTCTGGATATTTACGAAAACGGTGCGTACGATGTACAGCAGGAGCTGAAAATTGCCTACGGAAATCAGCTGGAGATCGGCATTGAGATTTGCTCGATCACCAATTACAAAGCAATGGATCGTGTCTTTGCTGCGCATCGTCCCGATATCGTTATCAACGCAGCTGCCCACAAACACGTTCCTCTCATGGAGCATAACTGCATTGAGGCGGTGGAAAATAACGTTTTCGGTACAAGAATTCTGATAGAACTTTGCGAGAAGTACAATACGAATCGATTTATGATGGTTTCCACCGATAAGGCGGTGAATCCCACCAACGTAATGGGTGCTACCAAGCGTATGTGCGAGATGCTCGTTCAGAGCGCAAGTACGGGCGGAACCGTTAAGTACAGTACAACCCGTTTCGGAAACGTACTCGGATCTGCAGGCTCGGTTATTCCGTTGTTTAAGAGACAGATTATGAACGGGGGGCCCATTACTTTAACGGATAAGCGGATCATCCGTTACTTTATGACCATTCCCGAGGCTTCCCAATTGGTTCTTCAGTCCGGTGCCATGGCGAAAAACGGTGAACTGTTCGTTCTGGATATGGGCCAGCCGGTGAAGATTTATGACCTTGCCCAAAACATGATCCGTTTGTCCGGTGCAAGAGATATCGAGATTGTGGAAACCGGTTTGAGACCGGGGGAGAAGCTGTATGAGGAGCTTCTTATAAAGACCGAGAAACTGGATAAAACAGAAAACAGTCTGATTTTCATCGAAAGAGATACTCCCATCGGAAAACATGAGATCCATAAGCGTCTTGCCATGTTGGAAGAGGCATGTGAGAGCGGGGATGACGACAACGTGCGCCATGTTCTGCATCAGGTTGTTCCTACCTTCCGATAACGTAATCAAGGATGGTGACGGGACATACTGACAAAATGCTGAAATACTGCTATAAATTGGTGGACAAGTTTACCACGAGTTCCTCACCGAAGCCATGAACGACCGTTTGAATCCTTACGGAAAGCCCTACACGGTTGTGGAAGGCGTTTGCAACGAGGATATGGAGTACGATATCCCGGAGGATGCGGACAAAAAGCCAAGCTGCCTGTATGCGGGGCTTTTGGATGCGGAATACGGCGTGAAGGCTATGGTGGATGTCTTTCCTTTGGCAGATATTTCCGGCTGTACCATGCATATCTGCGGAGACGGTCCTTATGTGGAAGAACAGACAAAGGTTATTGCCGAGCATGACAATATTGTTTATCACGGTATGATGTTAAACAATGATGTGGTTGCTCTTGAAAAAGAGGTTTCTCTTCTGATCAATCCCCGTCCTTCTGTGGGAGAGTTTACGAAATATTCCTTCCCCTCCAAGAATATGGAATATATGACCTCCGGCACGCCCGTGCTTGCCAACCGTCTGCCCGGCGTACCCGAGGAATACTACGAATACATCTATACCTTCTCCGGCGAATCCGTTGAGGAAATGGCGGAGAGTATGAGGAAAGTCTTTGCCGAGCCTCAGTCCGAGCTGAACCGAAAGGGCTTGGAAGCATACCGCTTTGTGACGGAACAGAAGAATTCCCGTGCACAGGCAGGAAAGGTTCTCGCCCTTCTTGCGACGGAACGGTGACACTTTACGTTGACAAAACGGTGCAGGCAAAAGAATCTGCAGAGCAGAATCTTCAGGTTTGCTGTTAAATCAAAGAAAATAGAAAAGAAGTATGGTGAATAATGATATGAAAACAGTAATGGTGGTTTTCGGAACCCGTCCCGAGGCGATCAAGATGTGTCCTCTTGTGAAGGAGCTGCAGTCGCGGAAGACGATAAAAACCGTTGTATGTGTTACCGGGCAGCACCGTCAAATGCTGGATCAGGTTTTGGCTGCATTCCACGTCGTGCCCGATTATGACCT
>JAZQUQ010000206.1:0-1736 GCA_045631365.1 Eubacteriales bacterium
GAATTCTTCTCGCAGAAAATTTCCGCGCGGATACGGATCATGTTCTTCTCGTCCTTGAATTCCTCGATGACAACGGCAGTACCGTGGGGAATTTCATCGGAAAGGGTACGGTGAATCTTTTCGCGGATGATTTCCGCCGCAATCTGACGCTCGGGCTGGTCGGTGTGCATATCTTCGTCGAACATCCACTCCCCTTCCACCAAGAACTGCTCCGCTTCGGTGAGAACGGCATCCACGTTCTTGCCGCTTTCCGCGCAGGTGGGGACGACGGCATCAAAATTGTGGAGGGCGGCGTATTCGCTGATGGTTTCGGCGAGACGTTCGCGGTTCACAAGGTCGATCTTGTTCAGCACCAGCATGGAAGGCAATTCCGCCTTTTTGATCTGCTCGATCAGGTTCTTTTCGATTTCTCCGGGGCCGTATCCCGCTTCCGCAATGAGGACAATGGCATCTGCCGCCCCTACGGTGGAGCGAACGGACTTCATCATGTAATCTCCCAGTTTGGTCTTTGCCTTGTGAACACCGGGGGTATCAAGGAATACGAACTGATTCTCCCCTTGGGTGAGGATACCGGTGATTCGGTTTCGTGTGGTCTGGGGGCGGGAGGAAACAATGGCGACCTTTTCGCCGAGAAGGGTGTTCATGAGGGTACTTTTTCCCACGTTGGGACGTCCTACGATTGCAATAAACGCTGTCTTTTCCATAATTTTTTACACCTCTTGTTCTTTATCTCGGCAGACCGATTCGGTTCATAATGTCCTTCTGCCGTTTTCTCATATCAATGTCGTCTTCTTCCGAGAGAAGATGGTCGTAGCCAAGCAAATGGAGGACGGAATGGACGGTCAGAAATGCCGCTTCTCTTTGGAAGCTGTGACCGAACTCCTTCGCCTGTTCCTCCGCCCGTTCCAGGGAGAGCACAATGTCCCCCAGGCACACGGGTTCTCCCTCTTCCGGCTCGTCTCCGTTTTTGAAATCGTACATGGGGAAGGAAAGCACGTCCGTGGCTTTGTCGATTTCTCGGTATTCCCTGTTGTATTCTCGAATTCCCTCGTTATCGGTAAAGGTTACGGACACCGTGGCGGGGAGGGTGAAATTCTCGTACTTCAAGGCACCGAGGACGGCTTTTCGGATGAGCCGCTTCAGCCCGAAGCCCGTTTTGAATTTGTCTTGTTCGTTTGTGAACAGTATTTTTAACTTCATGGCATCCCCTCCGTTCAGCCTCTCGTGGGCTTGAACCGCTTGGCTTCCTTCTTTTCCTCTGCCTTGACCTTCCGTTCTCTGTCGTACTTGTCGTAGGCGAGGATAATCTTCTGCACCAGACGGTGGCGGACCACGTCACGGTTGGTGAATTCGTGAATGGCGATGTCCTCGATATTCTTCAGAATATGCACCGCTGCCGCAAGACCGCTCTTCTGTCCGAAAGGAAGGTCGGTCTGGGTAAGGTCGCCCGTCACCACGATTTTAGATCCGTTTCCGAGACGGGTGAGGAACATCTTCATCTGCTCGGGTGTGGTGTTCTGCGCTTCGTCCAGAATGATGAAGGAGTCCTCCAGGGTACGACCTCTCATGTACGCAAGGGGCGCGATCTCGATGGTCATTTTCTCCATCATTCTTCCCACGGATTCGGGTCCCATCATGTCGTAGAGGGCATCGTAAAGGGGACGGAGGTAGGGGTCGATCTTGCTCTGCAGATCTCCGGGAAGGAACCCGAGCCGTTCTCCCGCTTCAACCGCAGG
>JAZQUQ010000207.1:0-1543 GCA_045631365.1 Eubacteriales bacterium
CGGTCGGAGACGAACTTGTTGGAGGCACACACCTCAAAGGCGTAGGTCAAGAGGGAGTCTCCGGCAAGAAGGGCGTTTGCCTCCCCGAACTGCTTGTGGCAGGTAGGCTTTCCTCTGCGGAGATCGTCGTCATCCATGCAGGGGAGGTCGTCGTGTATCAAAGAATAGGCGTGTACCATTTCCAAGGCACAGGCGAAGGGGATGGCAGCCGCCTCACTTCCTCCGAACAGCTTTGCGAATTCCAGCACCAGAAAGGCGCGGATTCGTTTGCCTCCTCCAAGGGTGGAGTAACGCATGGCTTCGACGAGACCGCTGTCGCCCACGTATGCGGCAGACAGGTATTCGTCAAGGGCAGCCTCCGCTTTTGCGGCACCCTCCGCCAGACGCTCCTCAATGGGCAAAGACATATAGGTAAAATCCATTTCCATGGGTAAAATCCTTTCAAAAACCCCGTAAAACCGATGGCGGGGCAATTATTTCATATCCGTTTCGACCATATCGCCGTTTTCGTTCCGCACAAGGAGCTTGACTTTCTGTTCCGCGGTGTCTAACCGTTTGTTGCACAGCTTGACAAGGGCAACCCCTTCTTCAAAAAGGCCCAGCGACACGTCAAGAGGGGCGTTTCCCGATTCCAGAGCACGGACGATTTCCTCAAGGCGAACCATGGCTGCCTCGAAGGTCATTTCCTTGATTTCTTCGTGATTCATAGGCTGTTCCGTTCCTTATCCTGTTGTTTTTGTCATCCGTACCGACTTTGCTTCCGCATCGATTTCGCCGTCTGTTGTGCGTAAGGTGAGAATATCCCCCTCTTTAACGGAAGCGACGGTTTTTACAAGAGAGCCGTCTTCCCTATTATATACGGCGCTGTATCCTCTTCCAAGTACCGCAAGAGGATTGAGTGCGTTAAGTCTGCCCACAGCTGCTGTGAGCTGATGTTTTTTCTCGGAAAGAATCCCTTCCGCCGATCCCGTCAGCTTTTCTTCCAGGCGGACAAGGGTCAATCGTTTGTCGTCGATAAAATTCATGGGATTCTGCAGAGCTCTGGAAGATTCACAGAGGCGGAGAACCTCACGGTGACGTTTGATCACACCCATCAGCACGTTCTGCTCACGGGTGACGATGTTGTTGATCTTTCGCCGCAGCTCTTCCGTGTCGGGTACGGCAAGCTCTGCCGCTGCGGAAGGGGTGGGTGCCCGTCGGTCTGCGACAAAATCGCAGATAGTGAAGTCCGTTTCGTGTCCCACGGCGGAGATCACGGGGATTTCCGACTGCACGATGCATCTCGCAAGGGCTTCGCTGTTGAATGCCCAAAGGTCTTCAATGGAACCACCGCCCCGTCCGATGATGATGACGTCGGCAGATCGTGTTCGATTGAAATAGCGGATTCCTTCCATAAGCTGTGCCGGAGCCTCATCCCCTTGAACGAGAGAGGGATACAGGATGAGCTTTGCCGATGGGAATCTTCTGCCGCAGACATTGATCATATCCCGTACCGCCGCCCCAAGTCGGATCGTAGCCATGTCGTTCTGTGAGCCAAGGAGTT
>JAZQUQ010000208.1:0-4631 GCA_045631365.1 Eubacteriales bacterium
GCTTTGGTGTACGGTCAGATGAACGAGCCTCCGGGGGCAAGAATGAGAGTCGGTCTTTCGGGGCTGACCATGGCGGAATACTTCCGCGACCGAGAAGGACAGGACGTGCTTCTCTTTATCGACAACATTTTCCGATTCACACAGGCGGGAAGTGAGGTTTCGGCTCTTCTCGGCCGTATGCCTTCCGCCGTTGGATATCAGCCCACCCTCGCTACGGAGATGGGTGTGCTTCAGGAGAGAATCACCTCTACCAAGCGCGGATCCATCACGTCCATTCAGGCGGTTTACGTGCCTGCGGACGACTTGACCGACCCTGCGCCTGCTACTACGTTCTCTCACCTTGACGCCACCACGGTTCTGAGCCGACAGATTGCGTCTCAGGGTATTTACCCCGCGGTGGACCCTCTTGACTCCACCAGCCGTATCCTTTCCCCCGAAATTGTGGGCGAGGAGCATTACAACGTGGCAAAGAGCGTGCAGCAGATTCTTCAGCGGTACAACGAGCTGCAGGATATTATCGCAATCATGGGTATCGACGAGCTTTCCGAAGAGGACAAGCTGACCGTGTCCCGCGCGAGAAAGATTCAGCGATTCCTGTCCCAGTCCTTCAGCGTTGCGGAACAGTTCACGGGCATCGAGGGTAAGTACGTCCCCCTGAAGGAGACCATCCGCGGCTTCCGTGAGATCATCGAAGGCAAGCACGACAGCCTGCCCGAATCCGCGTTCCTCTTCGTAGGCACCATCGACGAGGCGGTAGAGAAGGCGAAGCAGTCCGAAGCTGCCAACGCATAAGAAAGGCGGCACGGGATGAAAAGCTTTCATTTGCAGATCGCAGCCCCCGACGGCATGCGGTTCGACGGCGATGCGGTGCAGATTTCCGTCCGCGGCATCGACGGCGATCTTGCAATCCTTGCGGGGCATATCCCCTTTGTAACCGCCCTCAAACCGGGTGAGTGCAGAGTCTATACCGACGAAAAAACCATCCGCTTCGCCGATTATTCCGGCGGGATGATCACCGTTACCAAGGATACGGTGCGGATGATGTCTGCCGATTTCCGGTGGAAATAAAGATACGTTAGGGGGACTTTTTGGAAAAAGTCCCCCTAAAACCCCTCAAAAACTTTTCTACCTGTTGACAAGGGCTATTTTGCGTGTTATAATAAGTGTGATATCTCGAGTATCACACTTTTGTTTTTTTGAAAGGAGAAGGCGTTGTTTATTATTGATCATACTGCCAAAGAGCCCGTATATGAGCAGATCAAGTCCCAGATGCTTTCTCTGATTTCAAGCGGAGCCATGAAGCCGGGGGACAAGCTGCCGTCCATCCGAATGCTTGCAGGGCAGCTGAATCTGAACGTCAACACCATCAAGAAGGTCTTTGCACAGCTGGAGGCAGACGGTGTCATTGTAACCGTTGTGGGAAGCGGAAGCTATGTGGCAGAAACGGCATTCCGCAATCCCAACGTGATGGAAAAGGCGGAGGCAAAGCTCAGGGAAAGCCTGAGCTCGGCGAAATCGGCGGGACTGACACGGGCGGAAATTCTGGCGATTGTTAACGAAGCGGTGGAGAATGAGGACTGAAGGTGCTTTTCTGACCGATTTGCAGGAAGCAGCAACTGTGAAACACCGCAAAACCAAGAAAGGAAGGGTTAAACATGATAGAACTGCGTCACATATCGAAGCAATTTGGCAGATATTCGGCGCTGGAGGACGTGACGGCAAGAATCGGTGACGAGTCCATTTATGGTCTTATCGGATACAACGGTGCGGGAAAAACCACACTTCTCAATATGATCAGCGGTTTGTACCTGCCAAGCGGCGGAGAGATTGTCATGGATGTGGACGGGGAAATGATGAACCCCTTTGACAATGTGAAGGTCAAACGGAATCTGTTTTACGTCAGCGACGATCCCTATTTTATGTCCTCCGCAAATCTTCTGGATATGCGTGACTTTTACAAGGGATTTTATCGGAGCTTCAGCGATTCTACCTTTGAAAAACTGGTGAAAATCTGCAAGCTGGACCCCGAAAAGCGGATCGGCGACTTTTCCAAGGGTATGAAGCGGCAGGCGGCAATCCTTCTCGGGATGTCGTCCCGTGTCCGTTATCTGCTCCTTGACGAAAGCTTCGACGGTCTTGACCCCAATATGCGTGTGCTTGTGAGCAATCTGCTGACGGAGTATTTGCTGGAGGTGGGTGCCACCATCGTTGTGGCTTCTCACAACCTTTACGAGCTTGAAAACATCTGCGACACCATCGGCATGATCAACGGCAAGCGAATGATTTTCAGCAAGGACATCGAGGATGTTCGCGCAAAAGTGAAAAAATACCGTGTTGCCCTGGACAAACAGGCGTCGGAGGATGTGTTCGCTCCCCTTCATGTGAAAAATCTCAAGGGAGAAGGGAACATTTACACCTTTGTGTGCGGGGAAGCGGAGCAAGCGATCCGCGAGAGACTTTCGGCGGAGCATGAAATACTCCTTTTTGAGGCATATCCGATTGCGCTGAACGAAATATTCAAAGCCGAAATGGGGGAAGGAGAGGATGATTTTGAAGGAATTTTTGAATAAAAAAGAATGGAAGCATTCGGTAAAGGTGACAATACGTCAGTTTTTGTACCTTCCTTGTGTTCTTGCGGTCGTGATGCTTCTCATGATTCCCGGTGCAAACGCTTTGCTTTCCGCATCAACCTTCCGCAAAATGTGCGATTTCGGGGAAAGGGTAGGATGGGATAACTTCATCGGTTTTTCCCTGTATGATGAAACACTGATCGCAAGATTCATTCCCTACGTTCTCATGGGAGTGGGGCTGATTTCCGCTTATCTCCTGTTCCGCTTTCTTTTCTCAAAGAAGGCGCAGGCAATGTATTTTCTGACCGGCGTTTCAAGAGGACAGCTTTTCCTTGTCCGATACATATTCGGTGCGGTTTCTCTTGCGGCGGCTGTCTTTCTTGCCATGGCGGTGTCCGTTTGCATGAACATTGCGGTAGCAGGCACGACGGGAACCCTCTTTGCCAATGCGCTGTACCTGTTTTTTGCCATGTTTTCTACGGCATTCTGCTGTTATTCCGTGTGCGTGGTTATTATGATTCTCTCGGGCAGAGGAATTGACTATTACCTGTCAGCCATCGGCGTGTGGTGCGCCCGCCTGCTGATTCTTCTCTTCCTCCAGAACGTGTTTTTCGCCTTTCTGCCCGGGGCACCCTATGCTTTCGGCAGGGGAAATCCCGAGGCAACCCATTATCCCACCATTTTCGAGAATTACGCCCACCTTTCCTTTGCGGACGCTTTCAAGGAGACCTATGAAACCTGCGGCACCATTTTCGGGCTCAAAGAAAGCACCGATTTTTCCTATTGGATCGAGAAAAGTGTAAAAGAACCTCATGTGATCCTTCTGCTTTGCGCCGTTGGGGTATTGTTCGGGGTTCTCGGATGGCTTCTTTTGAAAAAGCGGAAGGCGGAGCTTGCGGAAATGCCAAACGCCAACCGAGTGCTTTCCAATTGCGTGGCATTTCTTGCGCCCATGTCCCTTGCATCCTGCGTCTTTTTCATCGACAATACCGTTCTTTTTGTTCTGTTGTTTGCTCTCATATCGGTTCTCGGCTACTGCATCCTGTACTCTGTTTTCAGCGGTACGGTGCGGAAGCTGCATAAGGCTTTGCCCATTCCAGCAGCTGCGGCATTCGTCGGCTGTGTGTTCTGCTTGATCTGTCACTTCGGCGGACTGGGGTATTCCTCTTACATTCCCGATGTCGATGACATCGAAGCGGTGCAGATCAGCTATCCCGGTCATCCACAGTATGCACCCACAGGAGGCGGTTACAGTTCAATAGGCTTTACCTCAACAAGCCAGTCGCCCTACTATTACCACTATGGCACCCCCGACAATATCCCGAGGCTGACAGGAAAAGAGGAAATCGAAACGGCTGTCAGACTCCACCGTGCGCTGATTGCCGATGGATCCCGTGTTGTGACCGAGGAAAACGAAGAGAATTACGGCGAAACGGCGGTGAATGCCAACATTTACGTGACCTATACCTTGAAGAACGGCAGACAGATCACACGGTTCTACCGTGTCCTGAAGTTGTCCACCATCGAAACGCTTCTGGAGCTGGAGCTGACCGATACATATAAGGCCATGCTCGAATCAAAGCTCAAGTATTTCGGTAAGGATCAGAGTGCATACGGTACGACAAATGAGGCAGAGCTTGAGGCGATCTTCACATCGTCTGTTGTCTATGGGGCGGACAATTTGCTCTCCAACATCACCCCCCTTTCTCTGACCAATGAGGAGAAAACGGCGCTGTTTGATGCCATTCTCCGTGACAAAAGCGACGACACCATAGGGGAACGATACCGTCCGACGAAGGAGTGCCTCGGCGTGCTCCTTGTGCCCTCCCGTGAAATTGATATGACGGACACGGATGATTTCCACTACTTTGACTATGTAAGCTTTAGCGGCACAAACTTTATTTATGTGTACGGTGAAGACACGGAAACGGCTGCGTACCTCCGTGAAAAGGGCTTGTACGGTGCTTTTGAGAAGGCGTACACCGTCACAAAGATGGAGATTTATGACTATCCCCTGTATCCTTCCTTCCGTGATTGGCAGAAGGTCATGGCGTACAACCG
>JAZQUQ010000209.1:0-3816 GCA_045631365.1 Eubacteriales bacterium
GGGGATTTTTCACCTTTTTCTCCTTCATAATATGATTAGGAGAATGATTATGCGAACAAAAACAAATTCTACTGTAAAGTACGTCACTAAAATTGCCGTTTTGTCGGCTTTGGCTGCGGTTCTAATGCTGTTTCAGATTCCCGTGTGGTTTGCTCCTTCCTTTTATGAGATCGATTTGTCCGATGCGGTGATCCTGATGGGCGGATTTGCCCTTGGTCCAGGTGCTGCAGTTCTTATGGAGCTGATCAAGAATCTGATCAACTTCCTTTTGAACGGAACCATGACCGCCGGAGTGGGCGAACTTGCAAATTTTGTCATGGGTTGTTCCTTTGTCGTGCCCGCTTCCCTTGTCTATAAGTACCGTAAATCGCTGAAGGGTGCTATTTTAGCTCTTGTGATCGGTATTTTCTCTCTTGCTGTTATCAGCTGTACCGTTAACTACTTTATCATGATTCCTGCCTATGTTTATTTTATGGGATTTTCCATTGAAGCGATCGTTGGTATGGCTTCTGCTGTGAATCCTTTTGCGGACAGCTTCCTCAAGATGATCGTTTTTGCAACCCTTCCGTTTAATCTTCTGAAGGGCACGGTTTGTGCGATTGCCAACATTCTGTTGTATAAGAGAGTGTCGAAAATCCTGCATATCTGATTCCGTTCTGTTCGACGGGATTTCATCCTTGAGAGGATATGCTATTTTCACCTTTTTTACTGCATAAAATCAAGAAAATTTTGTCTATTAATCAAAAAATATGTTCTTGCATCATTTGATGAAATATGATATAATATATAAGGTAATAGAATACTTATCAAGAGTGGCAGAGGGACTGGCCCCATGAAGCCCGGCAACCTATCAGAATTCTGACAAGGTGCCAATTCCTGACAGATGAGTTTCGTTTCAGTGGTACAATAGGGGACTGCTGCGGACTTTCTGCGGCGGTCCTTTTTGATTGGAATTTGCCCCTTGATCGGTGTTATTGTAAGATTTCAGAGAAGAAAAAGATAAATGGAGGATAAAAAATGAAGAGACTTTTCACATCCGAGTCCGTAACCGAAGGACATCCCGATAAAATCTGCGACCAGATCTCTGACCGCATCCTTGACGAAATTCTCAGCCAGGACCCCATGTCTCGTGTTGCTTGCGAAACCTGCTGCACCACCGGTCTTGTTCTGGTTATGGGCGAGATCACAACAAAGGCCAATATCGATATTCAGGGTATTGTCCGCAAGACGGTTCTTGATATCGGTTACGACCGTGCAAAGTACGGCTTTGACGGCTCTACCTGCGCTGTCATCAACTCTCTCGACAAGCAGTCTCCCGATATCGCTATGGGCGTTGACAAGGCTCAGGAAGCAAAGAACGGCGAAATGACCGACGCTTACGACACCGGTGCAGGTGACCAGGGTCTCATGTTCGGCTATGCCTGCGATGATACCCCCGAGCTGATGCCTCTCCCCATCTCCCTTGCACACAGACTGGCAAAGCGTCTGACCGAAGTGAGAAAGAACGGCACACTCCCCTACCTGAGACCTGACGGAAAGACACAGGTTACCGTAGAATACGACGAAAACGACAATCCCGTTCGTCTGGATGCCATTGTTGTATCTTCCCAGCATGACCCCGACGTTACCCTGGAGCAGATCAGAAGCGATATCATCGAGCAGGTAATCCTCAATATTGTTCCCGCTGACATGATCGACGACGATACAAAGATCTATGTGAACCCCACAGGACGTTTCGTTGTAGGCGGTCCCATGGGCGACAGCGGTCTCACAGGACGTAAGATCATCGTTGATACATACGGCGGATACTCCCGACACGGCGGTGGTGCTTTCTCCGGTAAGGACCCCACAAAGGTGGACCGTTCCGCTTCCTACATGGCACGTTATATTGCAAAGAACGTGGTTGCTTCCGGTATCGCAAAGAAGTGCGAGGTTCAGCTTGCATACGCCATCGGTGTGGCGAAGCCCGTATCCCTCATGCTGGATACCTTCGGCACCGGTAAGGTGGATGACCTTGTAATCGCAGACTACGTTGCGGGCAAGATCGATACCCGTCCCGCTGCCATCATCGAGCGTTTCGGACTCCGCCGTCCCATCTACGGCGACGTTGCCGCATACGGTCACATGGGCAGAGAAGACGTGAACGCTCCTTGGGAAAAGGTCGATTTCGCAGACGACATCAAGGCTACCTTTAATTATTAATTGCATAACAAAAGGGGGAAACTTTTTGCAAAAAGTTTCCCCCTTTAAATCCCCCTTCAAAAAACTTTGTTTAGGAGGGGATTTCTTTATTTATTAAATTCGGCTTGGAGTTCGTAGTATTTGAGAATTCCGTCTACCACGCCTTGTGCGGCTTTGGTGACTCCCGTTCCTCTTGCCATCTGCTCGTATTCTTCCACGTTGGTGATGAATCCCACCTCAATCAAGGCGGCGGGAAATTTGGGGTTGCGGCACATGGCGAGCATCTGATAGGATGCGTCTCTGTAAAGTCGGTTTGTGGCGTCTGCAATGGATTTTCCTACACATTGTGCGAGGAGCAGACCGCTGTCCATGCAGTACAGGGGCAGGGTGCCGCGGACGGTTGTGATATCGGTGGCGTAGGGCATGGAATTCTGATGGATGGAGATACAAAGATCGGGTTCCACCTCTTCAAGGTAGTACATTCTGTCGTACAGATCCACATAGGTGTCGTCGGAGCGGATCATGATAACCGATGCGCCAAGGTTTGTCAGCTTTTCTCCCGCCTCAAGGACGATGGCAAGGTTGATATCCTTCTCTGCAAAGCCCGACATCGCTCCTGTAGCTCCGTTATCCCAGCCGCCGTGGCCCGCATCCAGCACGATGGTGATTTCCTTTAGAGGCGTTTGAGAGGCGAGGTCAAGGTTTTTCGGATTTCTGAGGGTTACAACGGTATTGTTTTCGCCCGTTTGGATGTTGTTTTCATACCGAAGGTCAAAGCCGTAGAAGTTCCGTTCGTCGTACAGAAGAAAGGAGTACCGTACCCGATTGGAGTCGGGAAGTCGGATCACCTCACAGCTTTCAAACAGGGGATTCATGCCGAGCTGAGGTTCGGGAGCGGTGTCGGCGTTGATGTTATAGAAGGTCAGCACGAACCGCCCGTTATCCACTACACCGTAGTAGGCGGGCTTGTCGGGGCAGTCGACGCGGATTTCCGTTTCGTTTCCCACCGATGTGACCGCAACGGAGCGGATTTCCGTCAGTTGGGTCGGATAGTCGTCCGTTTCCACCACGTCATTTTCGGCAATATAACCGCCCATGCGGAGTCGGTAAAATCCGTTTTGCTGGCTAACAATAAAATCCGTCATGCCGGCGGATTGTACTGTGTAGTCGTTATAGTATAAACTTGTTTCGGTGAATTTCAGATGGGTGTAGTCCTCCAGAACTTTGACGGCGATTTTGGCGTTCTCGCCCATGACTCTGACTCTGCATCCCTCTGCCGAGGCGAATGCATTGTTGGAATAGGCTTGAAAAAGAATCGAACCTGCATCGAGGACAGTTCCTTCCGCGGCGGTGGGGAGGGAGAGGAGCTTTCCGTAGGAGACGCCAACGAAGCCGTTGTCCACATATTTGGTTTCGGGTTCGCTGAGCGGCACAAGTTCCCACACGGTTCCGTTCAGTGTAGCAGTTACCCATGAACCGTATGGTGCCACACAGGAGATCCATAGTTCGCTTCCTGACGTGGTAATATCGTACTGCGGATAGACCGAGGATATACCGAAGGAGTCAAGCCGAACGACGGATTCCGATTGGGTGGGCGTTTCGACGGTTTAGATGTTGTAGTACAGGGTGTGGGTG
>JAZQUQ010000210.1:0-1636 GCA_045631365.1 Eubacteriales bacterium
CTATATTGTAATCCAAACAGAGGAGGTTATGATTATGAATGGATCAGAGATTATGGAGAAAGTTAAGGGCGTTTTTCAAAAAGCGGGAAAAAAGACCGTTGTCACAGCATGTACCGTCCTTGTATTGGGATGTGCGGTTGTTCTGAATGTGATTTTATTCAACAACGATACCGATAAGAACAGCCAAAAGAACTTCGCAGTCAATCTGAACGACACGGGAACCAAAACAGAAAAAGATGCCGAGGCTGCCGTAAACGATTATTTCGCCGCAATGGCGTTAAATCGACAGCAGGCGCGGGATGAGGCAATGGACGTACTCCTTGCTGTAGCGGAAAGCGCAACCGCTTTGGAAGATGCAAAACAAGTGGCTCTCGGGGACATCAACAAATTAGCAGCGGACATCGAGAATGAGACCAATATCGAAATGCTGGTGCTTTCCAAGGGATTCTCCCAATGCATTGCCGTGATCAGCGGGGAAAGCTGCAACGTGATTGTTGAAAGCAGCGGTTTGCTCCCAACAGAAATCGCACAGATCAGCGAAATCGTCTATGAGCAAAGCGGAATCGTTCCCGCAAATCTGAAGATTATTGAAAAAAACGCCGTCAATATCGAAGCATAAACGAAATACATAGGGGACTGTCAGTTCTGCGGCAGTCCTTTTTTGTGTATTCGTCAGGGAATCTGCATGATTCTCCCAACCCGATCATACTATAGTAAAAAAACAAGCAATGAGGTGCTTATGTGTTATCAGCGTTCCGACAAAAAGAATTGGGAAAGATGCGAGGAACTGGCGCAGTATCTGATTGAACACCAGTCCACCGTCCGAGATGCAGCAGCAAAATTCGGGATCAGCAAATCCACGGTACATAAAGACGTGACCAACCGTCTGTCGGAGGTGAATCCGGGGTTATCGGATGAAGTACGGGACTTGCTTGACAAAAACAAATCGGAACGCCACCTTCGCGGAGGAGAAGCTACACGGAAAAAATACCGAAAAAATCGGGAGGAAACAGGAAATTTTCAGATTTAGCCTTGACAGGCAGGGGGAAATATTATATGATAAAGGTGAGCGAAAAACACACGCAATTATACAAAATGCAAATTTTGTATAATTAAGGGAAGGTTTTTAGGAGAAAGGAGGCATCCTCATGCTTTTGGCGCTGGATATCGGCAATTCCAGCATTTCCGTGGGTGTATTTGATCTGTCCTCGGATTTGTCTTCTTCCATGGCACCCATGCACCAATTCAAGATTTCCGCCAAGGATTTGTCTGCTGACGAATACGCGCTGCAGATGTTCCATTTTCTCCGATTAAAGGATATCCATCCTGCTGAGGACTCTGTCTATTCGGCGTACGCCGTTCCTTCCTCCGAGCAGTCCTGCAGAATCCATCATACGGTGATCGCCTCTGTGGTTCCTGCAATGACTCCTGTTCTTACCAAAGCCGCAGAGCTTCTCACAGGCAGCCAACCGTTTATTATTTGTGCGGGTGTAAAAACAGGATTCGGAATCCGCATAAAAAATCCCGAACAGCTTGGTGCTGATATCGTGGCAAATGCTGCGTGGGCTGTGGATACGGTTCCTGCTCCCTTTGTGATTCTTGATGTCGGTACCGCCACAACGCTGACCGTGGTAGA
>JAZQUQ010000211.1:0-6608 GCA_045631365.1 Eubacteriales bacterium
CTTTGTTGTAAATATAGGTGATGTTTTCGAGTGTTATGGTGGACATAGGCGATTCCTTTTTGAGTGAATAGTGAATAATGAATAGTGAATAGTGTTGGAAGATTTTCATCGGAAAAACCGATAAAAATCAATTTATTGGTATACGTGAAGCGGGATAGTGAAGATAACGGAATAAAATAATGATTTTCGAAGATTGATCTGAGGAAATCTACCGCAATTATTCATTCTTCACTATTCATTCTTCATTCTTCATTTTTTCTTTATCGCTTCGGCGATGACCTTGGCGCATTCGTCGGGGTCGAAGATATCCAGCGGCACGTCGAGGCCTGCCTGTCTCATTTTGTAGAGCAGCTCCGTGGTCTGAGGGACGTCCAGATTGGCATCCCACAGAAGCTCGGGATTGCCGAATACTTCGCTCGGTGTCCCTTCCGTGAGAACCTTGCCCTTGCTCATGACGATAATGCGGTCTGCCATAGCGGCTTCGTTCATGTAGTGGGTGATGATGAGGACGGTGATTCCTTCCTCACGGTTCAGCCGCTCAATGGTTGCCATAACCTCCCGTCTGCCGAGAGGGTCAAGCATGGCGGTGCTTTCGTCGAAGATGATGCACTTCCGCTTCATGGCAATCGCGCCCGCAATGGCGATCCGCTGCTTCTGACCACCCGAGAGCTTGTGGGTGGCGTGGCGGGCGTATTTCCGCATGCCCACAATGTCAAGGGCTTCGTCCACGCGGCGGCGGATTTCATGAGAGGAAAGACCGAGGTTTTCGCATCCGAAAGCAACGTCTTCTTCCACAATGGTTGCCACGAGCTGATTGTCGGGGTTTTGGAACACCATGCCGATTTCCCGACGGGCATCCAGAATATCCTGCTCCGTCAGATCGGGGGAGGTCATATCCTTGCCGAGAAGGGTGAGTTTGCCGTCGGTGGGGGCGTTGATCATGCAGAGGAGCTTGGCAAGGGTACTTTTTCCCGAGCCGTTGTGTCCGAGAATGGCGGTAAAGGAGCCTTCCTCGATTTCAAGATCCACCCCGCGGAGTGCAGGGTAGTCAGGGGTGTCTTCGTCTCCCGGGTAGGAGAAGGCGAGGTTTTTGGCTTTGATAATAGTGGACATAGATGATTCCTTTTCAGAAAGTGAATAGTGAAAAGTGAATAGTGAATAGTGAAGGTGGATTTTTATCGGATTTATCCGACAAAAATCAATTATTTATATTCGTGAAGGCGAAAGGGGAGATAAATATTGATTTCCGACCATTTATCGGAGGAAATCCACCTTACTTCTTCACTTTTCACTATTCCCTATTACTTCGATTTAAATCCGCATCTTACGCTTGCGCCGCAGGGGAGGGCGAGGTGGGATTCTGTGACGCGCAGCCCCAGCTCCGACGCTTCGCTTTCCGCTTTGTTTTTCAGCTTGTCGGGGAGGGAGCGAAGGAGGAGGTAGGACATGGTTGCGGGGGAAAGTCCCGTGGTGTAGGAGTTGATGAGGAAAAAGAGGGGATCGTCGGAGAGGAGCTTGGATGCAAGGGAAATCAGCTCATCCGCGCACTCTTCTAACTTCCAGACTTCGCCGCCGGGACCCCGTCCGTAGGAGGGAGGGTCCATGATGATGCCGTCGTACCGATTGCCGCGGCGAAGCTCCCGTTCCACGAACTTCATGCAGTCATCCACAATATAGCGGCAGGGCGCTTCTTCCAATCCGGAGAGCTTCATGTTGTCCTTGGCAGCGTTTACCATACCCTTGGAGGCATCCACGTGGCAGAGTGCGGCTCCCGCTTTGGCAGAGGCAACGGTGGCACCGCCCGTGTAGGCAAAAAGATTCAGTACCTTCGGCTTTCTGCCGTTCTTTACCGCATCGGCAACCAGACCGCTTGTCCAGTCCCAGTTGGTGGCCTGTTCGGGGAAAAGTCCCGTGTGCTTGAATCCCATGGGACGGAGGCGGAAGGTGTAGTCACCGGAGTCGTTCTTGTAACCGATGCACCATTCCTCGGGCATTTTGTTCACCACCCAAGAGCCGCCGCCTTTGATTCTGCGGTAAACGCCGTCCGCCTTCTTCCAAAGGGGATTTTTTCTTTCGCCCTTCCAGATAATCTGCGGATCGGGACGGATGAGGATATACTTTCCCCACCGTTCCAGACGTTCGCCGTTGTCTGCATCGATCAATTCATAGTCTTTCCAATTTTCGCTGATCCACATATCGTTTACTCCGTTTTACTGAATAAAATAAATTCATTACCATTCCGAAGGAATCTATCGCATTCCTTGGAATCTACCACACGCCGAAGGCGTATTTCACTTTTTCACTTGGTAGGTTGTTTTTTTCGATTTTTTCTGAAGCTGCATTTGCAGTTCAAGATATTCTTTCGGGGAAAGCTTTCCGCCGCCCGCGATTTTGCCTGCCATGGAGGTGGGACGGTTGTAATACGCCGAAAGGGGTGAGGTGCCCGTATGTCCATGGGTGATGGCGCAGGCAAGAGCATCGGCGGTGTCGTCGGGCTTGGGCGGTTTTTCCAGATGGAGAAATTCCGTCACCATGCGGATGACCTGATGCTTTTCCGCACGGCCGTAGCCTACCACCGCCTGTTTGATCTGCAGGGGGGTGTATTCGTACACGGGGACATCGTGAAGACGGGCGGCAAGGAGCATGACCCCTCTTGCTTCCGCAACGATGATACCTGTTTTTTGGTTGGTGTTGAAGAACAGCTCTTCGATTCCCATGGCATCGGGCTTGTACTGCTCGATGATGGCGGAAAGCTCCTTGAAAACGGTGGTGATCCGATCCTCGGTTTTCTGTTCCGCCGTTGTTGTGATGGCGCCGTAGCCGAGTGCCCGCATTTTGCCGCGGTCGTATTCAATGACGCCCCACCCCACAATGGCAATGCCGGGGTCTACCCCAAGTATGATCATGTATAAAAACCCCATCATAATAAATATATACTCAGTATACTATTATACCACAATTCACCCGCGAAGTCAAAACCATTTTTATATAATTTTTAATGAATATTTTATGTATTTCGAGGTGCGGACGGGTGATATATCCCAACCGTGGGAGGTTTCGGCTGCACGGACGCATTTTCGGTTGACAATCTTTGTTTTACTGTGGTATAATCAAAGAATACCTTGGGAGGTGATCGTATCAAGTATATTTTGAAGTATATTAAACCCTTTGCGGGAAAGATGGCAGTGGGATTTTCCATCAAGTTTATCGGGACGGTGATGGATCTTTTCATTCCCATGCTCTTATCATTTATTATTGACGACGTGGTTCCCACGGGGAAGATCAAAACCATTTTTCTCTATGGCGGGATCATGGTGATCTGTTGTTTTGTAGCCATTTCGGGGAATATTCTTGCCAACCGCATGGCGGCAAGGGTGGCGAGAGATACCACGGAAAAGCTCCGCAACGATTTGTTCACCCGTATCTCCTATCTTTCTGCCCGTCAGTTGGACGAATTTACCGTTCCGTCCTTGGAGAGCAGACTGACCTCTGACACGTACAATATTCACCAAATGGTGGGGATGGTTCAGCGGATGGGTGTCCGCGCTCCCATTCTTCTGATCGGCGGCGTTGCCATTACCTTTACTCTGGAGCCGGTGCTGACTCTGGTGCTTGCCGCATTGCTTCCTTTTATCGGATTTTTTGTCTATACCATATCCAAAAAGGGAATTCCCCTTTACAAAAGCCAGCAGGAGGCAACGGATGGCATGACCCGTGTGGTTCGTGAGAACGCTCAAGGGTTCCGTATCATCAAGGCACTTAACAAGGAAGGAGCGGAAGAGGCTCGCTTTGACGAAGCCAACCGTGAGCTGAACCGACGGGAGCAGCGTGCCGCCCTTACCATGGCGCTGACCAATCCGCTGATGAACCTTTGCCTCAATCTCGGTTTGGTGGCGGTGGTTTACGTGGGTGCGGTCCGTGTCAACAGCGGTGTGACGGGGACGGGTACCATCATTGCGTTTATGTCGTATTTTACCATTATCCTCACCGCCATGATGAGCGTGACCCGTATTTTTGTTATGGCATCCAAGGGTGTGGCGTCCGCAAACCGCATCGGCGAGGTGCTGGATACCCCCTTCGATATGGCGGCGGATGAGTCTTTGGCACCCAAAAACAACACGAAAGGCATGCCGAAGATCGAGTTCCGCAATGTTTCCTTCTCCTACAACGGGGTGAAGAACAATCTGGACGGCGTTTCCTTCAAGCTGTTTCCCGGAGAGACCCTGGGCATCATCGGCCCCACGGGGGCGGGGAAGACCACCCTTATTTCCCTCATGATGCGGCAGTACGATGCCACCGAAGGGGAGGTTCTCCTTGACGGACGGGATGTCCGCAGCATGGAACGTGAGGAAATTGCGAGAAAATACGGTGCGGCGTTCCAGAACGACTTTCTCTTTGCCGACACCATCCGTGCCAACATCGATTTCGGCAGAGGACTCCGTGACGACGAGATCAGACTTGCGGCGGAACACGCGCAGGCGTCGGCTTTTATTGAGGAAAAGGGGTTGGATTACCCCCTTGCCATCAAGGGTGCCAACCTTTCGGGCGGGCAGAAGCAGCGGGTGATCCTGTCGAGAGCCTTGGCGGGGCTTCCCGAGATTCTGGTGTTAGATGACATCTCCTCCGCCCTTGACTATGCCACCGACGCCAATCTCCGCCGTTCCATCCGTGAGAATTATGCGGGGAAGACCACCTCGGTCATTGTGGCACAGCGCGTCAGCTCCATCCGTCACGCGGATTTAATTCTTGTGGTGGAAGACGGACGGATCACGGGGCGGGGAACCCACGACGAACTGATGGAAAGCTGTCCCTTGTACAGAGAAATCGCGGAATCGCAGATGGGCGGCGCGCTCCTTGAATGAGGAGAGTATTTGACGTTTTTACCATCCGCGGAAGCAAATGAAAGGAAAGGTTTTATATGATTGAACTGCAGGGAAAGCACGGAATTGCCAAGGTGTTCACCGACGTGGTTGACAAGGAGTCCGTTTCCCAAGTTATCGAACTGCTGAATCAGCCCTATATCGAGGGAAGCAGAGTCCGTATGATGCCCGACATCCACGCAGGGGCGGGATGTACCATCGGTACCACCATGACGATTCGGGACAAAATCTGCCCCAATCTGGTGGGGGTGGACATCGGCTGCGGAATGGAGACCATACGGATCAGAGAAAAATTCATCGAGCCGCAGAAGTTGGATAAGGTGATCCGCGGGGAGATTCCCTCGGGATTTGAAATCCGAAAGACGCCCCACCGCTATGCGAGGGAGATTGATTTGTCCGAGCTGTGCTGTGCCCGCCATCTCATGCTGGAACGAGCGTACAACAGCATCGGAACGCTGGGCGGAGGCAATCATTTTATCGAGGCAAACAAGGACGACGAGGGGAATATCTATCTCGTGGTTCATTCCGGCAGCCGTCATATCGGGCTGGAAATTGCCAAGCTGTATCAGAAGGCAGCTTACAATGCTCTTTCGGAGCATAGTAAGGACGAGACCCGTGTCCCCGAGCATCTTGCCTACGTGGATGGGGATTTGTTTGAGCAGTATCTCCACGATATGCACATCGCACAGCAGTTTGCGGAGCTGAACCGAAAAGCCATTGTGGACACCATCGTCAAGAAAATGGGATTCCACGTGGAGGAACAGTTTACCACCATTCACAATTACATCGATATGGAGCATCGGATTCTCCGCAAGGGGGCGGTCTCCGCACAGGCGGGCGAGCGTTTGCTGATTCCCATTAATATGCGGGACGGAAGCTTGATCTGCACGGGAAAGGGAAACGAGGATTGGAATTTCTCCGCTCCCCACGGTGCGGGAAGACTGGTCAGCCGCAGCGAAGCCAAGCAGATGTTTACGGTTTCGGAGTACAAAAAGCAGATGGAGGGAATTTACACAACCTCCGTCAGCCGAGGCACACTGGATGAATGTCCCATGGCGTACAAGAAGATGGAGGACATTGTGAACAACATCGGAGAAACGGTAACCGTTGACGCTGTCATCAAGCCCATCTACAATTTCAAGGCGGGCGGCGAGGAATGATACGGATCTTTAATTCAAAAAGGGGGTGCGTTCCTTGAATAACGGACCAAAGGTCGCAAGAAGCGGCGACGTTGTGGTGGAGAACGTAAGCAAGAAAAAACTGAAGGTTCTCCTCCGTTTGTGGAAGTATATGTACCGCTTCCGCTATGGATATCTGCTGGCGCTTGTGCTGAGCATCGGCTCCAATCTGTTCTCTCTCATTGGGCCCAAGCTGTCGGGATTCGCCATCGATGCCATCGGGGACGGGCTGACCGTGGGGACGGTGGATTTTTCCACGGTGCTCTACTACTGCGGGCTGATGATCCTCTTTTACATCGCCTCCTCTTTGATGCAGTACATCCTGCAGACGGTGATGATCCGTTTATCGAGAGGGATCGTCAAGCTGATGCGGGAGGAGATTTTCCAAAAGCTCATGCGGATGAAGGCGGAGTATTTCGATAAAACCCAGACGGGAGACATCATTTCCCGTATTTCCTACGATATCGATACCCTGAACGCAACCCTTTCCACCGACCTTGTGCAGATTGCGTCCAGTCTGGTGACGGTGACGGGATCTTTGATTATGATG
>JAZQUQ010000212.1:0-2131 GCA_045631365.1 Eubacteriales bacterium
CCGCGTCGCCCACGGACTTGAGAAAACCTTTTTGCAAAAAGTTTTTCTCCCTCCCCCGCTTTCCAATTGCTTGTATCTCACCGTGCGGCGGTTACTTCACAGCCGAGGGCGGCGAATTTTTGGATCCAGCCGTCTGCAAAATCGGAGCCTTCCTCATAGGGGGAGGCGGAGCTGCCCAAGGCTTCGGTTTTGCTGATTCCCATGGAGTGGTAGGGCATGATTTCAGCGAGGCGGTATCGGCCTTCGTGGTCCTTGAGGAACGCGGCAAGGGCGGCGATATCGCTGTCGGAATCGTTCACGTGGGGAACCATGGG
Source organism: Eubacteriales bacterium (assembly GCA_045631365.1). GTDB lineage: Bacteria > Bacillota > Clostridia > Oscillospirales > CAG-272 > UMGS1696. The sequence continues at coordinate 315 of JAZQUQ010000212.1, forward strand.
CATGCGGATGGTTACGTCGGCGCCCATGTCAAGGAGCATGCGGAGATTTTCGATGATTTTTGCGTTGTCCACGCCGGTCAGCTCCTTGTGCTTTTCGGCATCCATCGCCTTGAGATCAAAGAGGAACATAGTGCCAAGGTCTGCGGCTTCACGGAAGAATTCGGCGGTTCCGTAGCCGGAGGTTTCCATGGCTGCGGTGATTCCTTCGGCTTTGGCGGCACGGATCAGCGCAAGGGTGAACTCGGGTTGTGCGGCAGGTTCGCCCCCCGAGACCGTCATGCCCCCGCCGGAGCTTTCGTAGAAGACCTTGTCTTTTCTGACGTCCGCCAGCACTTCCTCCACGGACATGGTTTTTCCGCAGATTTCGTTGGCGCTGTTTAAACAGATGTCGGTGCATTTTCCGCAGGCAAGGCAGCAGTCGCGGTTGGGGATAACCCCATCTTTTCTGCCCTCGCAGAGTCCGATACACCGTCCGCAGGAAGTGCATTTGGAGGTGTAGTACATCAATTGGGGTCTGGTGCTGTGGGATTCGGGATTGTGACACCACAGGCAGCGGAGGGGACATCCCTTCAGAAAGACCGTGGTACGGATGCCGTCACCGTCGTGGAGGCTGAATTTTTGTATGTTGAAGATGGTTCCGTTCATGTTTTTTACCTTGTTTTCATAAGATAACTCTATTATATAGAATCCCGCGGGAAATGGCAAGAGGATTTTTGTAAGAAAACCGCACGTTTCTGCGGAAGAATCAAAAAACCGCTTCAATCGGATTGCTCCGACGGAAGCGGTGTTACGACTTATATCAGACATTTGGGGGATTATGTTATATAAAGGATCATTTATATAAAGGCTTCCGCCGGTGCTTTCGAAGTCAGATGATATGTCGCATGGGGGACGGGGGATTATTTTGCGAAGTCGATGGTACGACTCTCGCGGATGATGTGGACCTTGATCTGTCCGGGGTATTCCAGTTCGCTTTCGATTTTCTTTACGATGTCGCGGGCAACCAGTACCATCTGGCTGTCATTTACGGCTTCGGGCTTGACCATAATGCGGATTTCGCGGCCTGCCTGGATGGCGAAGGACTTATCGACACAGTCGAATTCGTTCGCGATTTCTTCCAGCTTGGTCAGTCTCTTGATGTAGTTTTCGAGGTTTTCACGTCTTGCACCGGGGCGTGCTGCGGAAATTGCATCGGCTGCCTGTACGATCATTGCGGTGATGGTCTGAGCCTCTACGTCGCCGTGATGCGCTTCGATTGCGTGAATAACTTCCTTGGATTCCTTATACTTGCGGGCAACTTCAACACCGAGCTGAACGTGGGAACCTTCCACTTCCTGGGTGAGTGCCTTACCGATATCGTGAAGGAGACCCGCTCTCTTTGCCAGCGTGCTGTCTGCGCCGATTTCGTCCGCGATCATACCTGCAAGGAGAGATACCTCGATGGAGTGTGCAAGGACGTTCTGACCGTAGCTGGTACGGAACTTCAGACGACCCAGCATACGGATCATGTCGGGACTCATGCTGTTAATACCGGTTTCAAAGGTCGCACGTTCACCTGCCTGCTTGATGGTCTGCTCCACTTCACGCTGTGCTTTTTCCACCATTTCTTCGATTCTGGTGGGATGGATTCTGCCGTCCTGAATCAGCTTTTCGAGAGCCACGCGGGCAACCTCGCGGCGAACGGGGTCAAAGCTGGATACGGTGATTGCCTCGGGAGTATCGTCGATGATGAGGTCAACACCGGTGAGGGTTTCGATAGTACGAATGTTGCGTCCTTCACGTCCGATGATGCGTCCCTTCATTTCTTCTCCGGGGAG
>JAZQUQ010000213.1:0-1960 GCA_045631365.1 Eubacteriales bacterium
CCCAGTACGGCAAGAACGTGATGGGCTACTATCCCGCAAGAAACGTGCTTCAGGCAGGGGAGGACGGATTTCAGTATTACGTCATGGGTGTGGGCAGCGACCTGTTGTCGGCGGGGAACTTCAAATCCCTCCGCACCTACCGCGTGACCTCGGAAAACGGCGGCATCAAGTCCGTGGACGAGGTGGAGACCTACACAAAGGACAAGGTTTTGGCAAACGGAACTCCCTACGGCGGCCCTCTTGCGGGAATGTACACCTGTCATGCGTACCGCTTTGAGGAGGGGAATTATGACTATAATCTCCGCAGTCACACCCTTTACCTCGGTGAAGACGGAACCTTTTCCGCCTTGGTGGGAACAGGCCCCGCCGTCATTTTTGAGGGTACCTATCAGTACCATGCGGAAACGGGAGATTTCACCGCCAATCTGACTGGACGGTATACGGATCACGTGTATCCCGACGTGGTGGTGAAGGGAAAGCTGTTGGCGCTTGGCGGTTTCGTCCACTTTATCTGTGAGGAAAGCAATATCTTCACCATTTCCCCCGCCGATCCGCTCCCCCTCACCTTTGTACCGAACACCGACGGCTATGCCACCCCTGCCAAGGTGATGCACGACGGCGTCTATAACGGAACGTGGATCTACAGCGGAGACGAGAACCTGTCCCTCGGACTGTTTTTGGATACGGCTGCCCCCTCCATCCGCCTTTGGGACACGGAAAGCGGCAGAACCTACGTGGGGAGCTACACCGTGAACCCCCTCACCTACAAAAACACGGCAGTCCTTCGCCGCGGGGACGATCCTGAGGACGACGGACGGTACACCATGACCTTCAGCCTCAGCTATTCCATCACGGCGGAGGGGAAGTCCTTGTATCTGGAAGTCCATTCCTTTGACGCACCCGAATACGGCGGCTTGGTAAGCAAGTATCTGTCCTTCCGTCCCGCCACGCTCCGAATCACCGACGGCGCCGATCTTCCCGGATCCGCCGAGGAGGCGTATGACCTTGTTCTGCAGAACAAAATGCTGATTCAGGGCTACGAGACGGAGTATTTGGACGAATATCTCGCACGAAGCGGTCATCGCATCGTGAAATACGCCGTCCTCGACCTGGACGGGAACAACTCCCCCGAAATGATCCTCCTTCTTGGCCACGGCGAAAACGATTCCGTCGGCTCCCTGGTACTTCATTATGCCAACGATATGGTCACGGGTACGGAGCTGTGGCATCGGATGATGTATCATCTGAAAGCGGACGGCACCTACCACTTCTCGGGAGGCGGCCCCAATGACGGCACGGGAAGAATGGAGTTCCCACACGGTGTCTTGACCCAAATCAAGCTCTCCTACGGGGAGGAAGGGGACGACGGCTCCGTCACCTACTACGTGGAGGGACAGGCGGTGTCGGAGGATGTATATTGGGCATACGAAGCTGCTCAGGATGAAAAGGAAGAACCTGTGTGGGTGGAAGATTCCGCTTCGTGAGTACAGGGGACTGCCGCATTTGGGGAGGTTTTCTCTTCATGCGGCAATCCCTTTCTTTTTCGGCAGGGAAAAAGGATTTTACATAAACCCTTGATTTTGGTATGTTTTTCTTATATAATAAAGTTGAGAGATACAACAACGCACGTATCCCCATGGAAGAACGATATACGGGGCTATTCCCCGGGAAAGGGAGGCTTATGCTTATGAAAAAACGAACGAACCGACGGAACACCGTACTGCTCACTTTGCTTTTGCTCATGTTTCCGCTCTTTGCCGCATCGGGATGCTCCCGTGATCTGCCCGAGGAAACGGAAGTTGCATCCACCGAGACCGTTCCCACCGAGGAAACAACGGCAGCGGAGGAGACAGAAGCACCGCAAACCGCCCCCGCCGAAACCGAAGCGGTCATCACCATCGATGATATGGTGAAGGTCACCGCCAACCCCATGGGTATGGAGTTCCGCACCATCGTCCTC
>JAZQUQ010000214.1:0-4738 GCA_045631365.1 Eubacteriales bacterium
AGAGGTGCTTATGGATCAATTCAAGCTCGTTTCCAAATATCAGCCCACGGGGGATCAGCCGAAAGCCATCGAACAGCTTTGCGACGGTCTTCGCTCGGGGATGAAATACCAAACCCTCCTCGGCGTTACAGGGTCGGGGAAAACCTTTACCATGGCCAACGTCATTGCCAAGATGAACCGCCCCGCCATTGTCCTTGCCCACAACAAGACCCTTGCGGCTCAGCTTTGCTGTGAATTCCGTGAGTTCTTCCCCGACAATGCGGTGGAGTACTTCGTCTCCTACTACGACTATTACCAGCCCGAGGCGTACGTCCCCGGGAGAGATATCTATATCGAAAAACACGCCTCCATCTACGACGAGATCGACAAGCTCCGTCACAGCGCCACTTCTGCGTTGTTTGAACGGCGGGACGTGATCATCGTGTCCAGCGTGTCTTGTATTTACTCCCTCGGTTCTCCCGATGAGTATAAGAAGCAGGTGGTGGGCATCCGCCCGGGGATGGAGATTTCCCGTGAGGAGCTTGCCATGAAGCTCATCGACATCAGCTACGAACGGAACGACATCAATTTCGTCCGCAATCACTTCCGTCTCCGTGGGGATACCTTGGAGGTGTTCCCCGCAGGGTACAGCGATCGGGCGCTCCGTGTGGAATTCTTCGGGGACGAGATCGACCGTATTGCGGAAATCAATCCTCTGACGGGTTCGGTGATCGGATATCTCAATTACGTCGCCATCTACCCCGCCACCCACTACGTCATGGACATGGAGCAGAAGGAACGTGCCATTGCGGAGATCGAGGCGGAGCTTTCCGAACGTGTGGATTGGTTCCGCTCTCAGAATCAGCTGGTAGAGGCACAGCGGCTGGAGGAACGGACCCGATACGATATGGAGATGATCCGCGAGATCGGATACTGCTCGGGGATTGAGAACTATTCGAGAGTATTTGCGGGCCGTGAGGCGGGGGCAACTCCCTTCACCCTTCTCGATTACTTCCCCGACGACTTTATTATGTTCATCGACGAGAGCCACGTGACCATTCCGCAGGTCAAGGGAATGCCCGGCGGCGACCGCGCAAGAAAGCAGAATTTAGTGGATTACGGCTTCCGCCTCCCTTCCGCTTACGACAACCGTCCTCTCCACTTCCACGAGTTCCGTGAGAAGCTGAATCAGGTGGTCATGGTGTCGGCAACCCCCGCGGAGTTTGAGAGCGAGGTTTCCGCGCAGGTGGTGGAGCAGATCATCCGTCCCACGGGATTGGTTGACCCCGAGGTGGAGATCCGCCCCGTGGAAACACAGGTGGACGACTTGATTTTCGAGATCAAAGAACGGACGTCCAAAGGCGAGCGAGTCCTTGTGACTACGCTGACCAAGAAAATGGCGGAGGATCTGACCGAATTCCTCGACGACAACGGGGTGAGGGTCAAGTACATCCATCACAATATCGAGACCATGGAGCGGACGGAGCTGATCCGCGATCTGCGATTGGGCTTGTTCGACGTGCTGGTGGGAATCAACCTTCTTCGAGAGGGTATTGACCTGCCCGAGGTGACTTTGGTCGCCATTTTGGATGCGGATAAGGAAGGCTTGTTCCGTTCCACACGGTCGCTGATTCAGATGATCGGACGTGCGGCAAGAAATGCGGATGGAAAGGTCATCCTGTATGCCGATACCATGACCAAATCCATGCGGGAAGCCATCGACGAAACCGAACGCCGCCGCGAGATTCAGATGCGGTACAATGCGGAGCATGGAATCGTGCCGAGGACCATCGTAAAGGACGTGGCGGAGCTGATCTCCATCGGCGCGGACGAAGGCGGAAAGGGCAAACGGGGCAGAGGAAAGAAGGCTCTTCCCACGGCTGCGGTGGAAAAGACAGGCTACCGCACCAAGGAAGCCGAAATCGAGGCATTGACCGCAGAAATGAAAAAAGCAGCCTCCGAGCTGCGGTTTGAAGAAGCGGCGTATCTCCGCGATAAAATCCGCGGGCTTCAGGGAAAGTGATTTTCAACGATATACAATAAAAAAATCAAGGCATTACCGAAATCATAGTTCGATTTACGGTAATGCCTTGACTTGTATTCAGCCCCTTTCGAAGCGGAAAAACCGCTTCACCAAAGAGACAGCAAATTTCGGACATCTGCGGACAACGATTCTCATACGGATTCCTCTTTTCCTTGCGATTCCAATATCATTCTATGCCGCAGAAGTCCGGTTTGTTCATGCTCAATCCACTACCTTGATGGACTTGATCACCACATCAACGAGAGGCTTGTCATTGCTATTGGTCTTAACTGCGGCAATGCGATCCACCACATCCATGCCCTCTGTCACCCTGCCGAATGCGGCGTACTGACCGTCAAGATGGGGCTTTGTCTCGTGGCAAATAAAGAACTGGGAGCTTGCGGAGTCATTTGCTTTGGAACGCGCCATGGAGATCACGCCTCTTTCGTGGAGGAGATCGTTCTTCACACCGTTTGCGGAAAATTCGCCCTTGATGGTCTTACCCGAGCCGCCGAAGCCCGTTCCCTCAGGATCGCCGCCCTGAATCATGAAGCCTTCAATGACACGGTGGAAGATCAGCCCGTCGTAAAAGCCGGATTTTGCCAGATTCACAAAGTTTTCAACGGTAATGGGAGCAATGTCGGGGTAAAGCTCCAGCTTGATCACGCCGTAATCCGTTACCTCAATCTCCACGTGTACGGGAGAGTTCAGAGAACCGGAAGAATCGGAAGTGTCGGCGGAACCTTCCTTCCCACAGGAGGAAAGACTAAGCAGACAGCATCCCGCAAGGGCAAGTGCCATAAATAAAGCAATCAGTTTTTTCATATTCTCATCCTAACTATCGTTATAATTAATCGAAATCACGCAATCAAAAACCGTCAGCGGCGAGCAGGGTTAGCGGCCCCTGCGAGCTCACGCCACGGCTTCTGATCCCTTGGACAAACAACATTTTATAAGTCCATTACAGAATTCACTATATTTTGTGTTTATAAGAGAATCCCAATCAAATGGGGTCTGGGGTCAATGACCCCGGCGGGGTTATAGGGGCGGCGCCCCTATCGTATTCCCTCTTGTATTAGTCAATAAAGTCAAATTCCACGTCCATGACGTGAACAGTGTCGCCTTCTTCGCAGCCTGCTTCACGGAGGCGATCGATGACGCCTGCCATAATGAGGGATCGCTCGAAGTACATGAGGGACTCGCCAGAGTTGAAGTTGACGCGGTTCACGAGACGTTCTACCCAGTCGCCTTCTACGTGGAAGGATGCGTCGTCCGCGCGATAAATTTGGATGGACTCGATGCCGGAGTTGTCTTCGACGATTTCGTCTGCGGGAGTGAACTCCGATTCGTAAGTAAGAATGGGGGGCAGCTCACGGAGCTTCCAGCCGATTTCGTCCACAAGCGTCTTCAGACCCATCTTGGCGGAGGCGGAGATGTAGATCACATCATAGCCAAGCTCGGCACAGCGAAGCTCCAGCTCTTTCGCTTCGGGGGAAAGCTCGGGAATTTCGATAAACTCTTCCTCTGCGTTCACCATCAGATCCGCCTTGTTTGCGGCGATGATTCTGGGGCGGGACGCCAGTTCGGGGGAGAATTTCTCAAGCTCTGCGGAAATGGTCTCAAGATCCTCCACAGGGGTTCTTCCTTCGGTACCCGCAATATCCACCACCTGCACCAGCATACGGCAGCGCTCTACGTGACGGAGGAACGCATGCCCCAGTCCCGCACCTTCTGAGGCACCCTCGATCAAACCGGGGATGTCCGCCATAACAAAGCCCGCTTCGCCGCCCATGGATACTACACCCAGGTTCGGCTCAAGAGTGGTGAAATGGTAGTCCGCAATCTTGGGACGTGCGGAGGATACTGCAGCAAGGAGAGAGGATTTTCCCGCAGAGGGGAGTCCCACAAGTCCTACGTCCGCAATCATCTTCAGCTCCAGAATAACCTCACGTTCTTCCCCCGCAAGGCCTGCCTTTGCAAAGTGGGGGATCTGACGGGTGGGGGTGGCAAAATGCTTGTTTCCCCAGCCGCCTCTGCCGCCCTTTGCCAAAACAAAAGGCTCGTCGTCGGACATGTCGTGAATGATCTTTCCCGTTTCGGCATCACGGATCAGGGTTCCCTTGGGAACGGGGATGATCACGTCCTCGCCGTTCTTGCCGTGGAACTTGGAGCCTGCACCGTCTCCGCCGTTCTGTGCCACGAATTTTCTCTTGTAACGGAAGTAAAGCAGGGTGTTGGCACCTTCGTCTACGGTGAAGATGACACTTCCCCCGTTGCCGCCGTCGCCCCCATCGGGACCGCCTTTTGCAACGTATTTTTCTCTGCGGAAGGAGACGACGCCATTACCGCCGTTTCCTGATTTGGTGTAAATTTTAATCTTATCAATAAACAAGGGGATTCCTCCTTTGTTTTCTATGTTCTCCGCGCTCGCTCAATACTTTTTCATGAGCAGATCGCGGTTCTTTTCGTATCGCTTCAGGGTGCTGCGGATGATCTCCATGGCTTCTTCACGGTCACCGAGATTATCCACCGCCGTGTCTTTTCTCTCAAGCTGCTTGTACACCGTGAAGAAATGGCACATTTCGTCGAACACGTGACGAGGCAGCTCGTAGATGGAGTTGTACACGTTATAATAGGGGTCAGAGAAGGGGATCGCGATGATTTTTTCGTCCAAACGGCCGCTGTCGATCATCTTGATGACCCCGATGGGATAACATTTCACAAGGGTCAGAGGAA
>JAZQUQ010000215.1:0-4216 GCA_045631365.1 Eubacteriales bacterium
ACCCCCGTCCACCTTCCATACCCGCCGTAAACCAAAGTAGGGACAGGCGTCCCCGTCTGTCCCGAAACCAAGGCGATTCCTTCCCTATCGTTCCGGAACGTCAGACGCCGTCCCTACTTATTTTCTATTCCGCAAACCGCCGTCAACGGCAGCAGCCGCAGTACCAGCCGTTTTCGTAGCTCTGATCCACGATCTCAAATCCTGCTGCGGTGAGCGCGGCGATGACCTCTTCCGCACGCTCTTCGATGATGCCCGACACGATGAACACCGCATCCTTTGCCATGTATTCACGAACATCGGGAGCAAGACGGATGATGATATCCGCAACGATGTTGGCAACCACCACATTGTAGCCGCCATCCGCTTTTTCCACCTGCTTCAGAAGGTCGGAAACCGCACACTTCACGTTAGGTGTATGGTTCAGCTCTGTGTTCTCCACCGCAACCTTCACCGCCTGAGGGTCGATGTCGCAGGCGAAGCAGGACTGTGCACCCAGCTTGGAGGCACAGATGGCAAGAATACCCGATCCGCATCCAACGTCAAGAACCTTGCATCCGGGGACGGTATATTTTTCCAGCATCGCAGCACAAAGTCTGGTGGTCTCGTGAGTACCCGTACCGAACGCCATGCCGGGATCCATCAGCACGGTGATATCCCCTTCCTGGGCATCGTAGGTCTCCCAAACGGGAACGATCACCAGGCGGTCTCCCGTCTTGATGGGCTTGTAATACTTCTTCCAGGAATGTGCCCAGTCATCCTCAGACAGACCGATATGCTCCACGGTCACATTCATGCCGAGATCCGCAAACTTCTGCTTCACCAAAAGCTCGGTTTCCGCAGGGGAACGGGTTTCGGGTACGAAAATGGAGACGTACGCCGTATTGCGGTCCGCCGCCAAAATGGATTCGTCAATGAGGTCGCCGTACACGCCGTCAAGCTCTTGATCCACGTCGGAGTAGTCCTCGATCATAAGCCCGTTGTCCACCATGCTCATCACGCTGGTGACGGTTTCAAGATCCTCTGTGGTGCATTTTACACGGATCTGTATCCAGTTCTTGTTGTCGTCCATACTGCACTCCTTATCTTTAATCTTTTTTGAATAATCTCTTGAAGAAGTTGGTTCTCTTGGTATAGTTGCTCTCTCCACAGGATTCCGCGAACTTCTCGAGCAGTTCCTTCTGCTTGTCCGACAGATTCTTGGGGATTTCCACAACCACGGTGAAGTTCAGATTGCCTCTCGCCTTGCTGTTGACGTGCTGAACGCCCTTTCCGCGGAGGGTGAACATGGTACCCGTCTGTGTTCCCTCGGGGACGGTGAACTTCTGGGTGCCCTCCAGGGTGGGAATCTCGATCTCCGCACCGAGGGTGGCTTCCGCATAGGTAAGGGGAACCTCACAGTAAAGGTCGTACCCTTCCCGTTCAAACACCGCATGGGGACGAACAGATACAATAATGTTAAGGTCGCCCGCAGGACCGCCGTTCAGACCGTCGCAGCCCTGACCGCGAAGTCCGATCTGATTGCCGTCGTCCACACCGGCAGGGATGTTTACGTCTAACTTCTTCGTCACGCGGACAAGACCCTTGCCCTTGCAGTTGTTACAGGGCTTTTCGATGATCTTACCCGTTCCGTGGCAGGCATCGCACGCCTTCTGGGTCTGCATATAGCCGAAGGGGGTACGCTGCTGCACTCTGACCTGTCCCGAGCCTCCGCAGGTACTACAAGTCTTGGGAGATGTGCCCGCAGCCGCACCGGAGCCGGAGCAGTCGGAGCACTTCTGAATCTTCTGATAAGTAACTTCCTTTTTGCAGCCGAACACCGCTTCCTCAAAGGTGAGGGTCAGCCGTGCGGTTACGTTGTCCCCGCGGATGGGGCCGTTTCTTCTCGCGGAAGAGGAACCTCCGCCGCCGAAGAAGCTGGAGAAAATATCGCTGATATCGAAGCCGTCGAACCCGCCGAAGCCGCCGAAGCCCGCACCGCCTCCCGCCGCAGGATCAAAGGCAGCATGACCGTACTGGTCGTACTTCGCCTTCTTGTCGGGGTCGGAGAGAACGTCATACGCCTCGTTGACTTCCTTGAACTTCTTCTCTGCTTCCGCATCTCCCGGGTTCATGTCGGGGTGATATTTCTTCGCAAGCTGTCTGTATGCCTTTTTGATCGTACCTTCATCGGAGCTCTTCTCAACGCCGAGCACCTCATAATAATCACGTTTCTGGTCAGCCATTCTACCTTATTGCCTTTCAAAATGCCAAGATTTGTTTCTTCCGAAAACGCAAAAATAAACCCGTATGACATTTGATGCTTCATCGGAATTTATTTCTGCAAACCGACGGGGGTTGACCCATTTCGAGGTCAACCCTGACGGATTTGATTCAATTAAGCGATTAGTTATCGGACTTATCTTCGAAGTCAGCGCTGTAGTAGGTGTTGCCGTCTGCGCCTGCACCGGGATTATACTGCTGACCGCCCATGTTGGGGTCCTGCTGACCCTGTGCGTACATCTTTTCCGCAATGGGATAGAACGCTTTTTCAAGAGCTTCGGTGTCTGCCTTGATGGCATCGGTGTTGCCGCCCTTGATTGTTTCCTTCAGAGTTTCGATGGCAGCTCTTACGGGTGCCTTGTCGTCTTCGGAAACCTTGTCACCAAGATCGGACAGGCTCTTTTCGCTCTGATAGATCATGGTTTCCGCTCTGTTCTTGATTTCGATGGCTTCCTTCTGCTTCTTGTCCTCTTCTGCGAACTTTTCTGCATCGCGGACTGCCTTATCGATATCCTCCTGGCTCATGTTGGTGGAGGAAGTGATGGTGATGTGCTGTTCTTTACCGGTTCCCTTATCGAGAGCGGATACGTTTACGATACCGTTTGCGTCGATATCGAAGGTTACCTCGATCTGAGGAATGCCGCGGGGTGCGGGTGTGATACCGTCCAGGATGAAGCGGCCGAGGGTGGTGTTGCCTGCAGCCATGTCACGTTCGCCCTGAAGCACGTGGATTTCAACGGAGGTCTGACCGTCAGCGGCTGTGGAGTAAACCTGGCTCTTCTTTACGGGGATGGTGGTATTTCTTTCAATGATACGGTTGAACACACCGCCGAGGGTCTCGATACCGAGAGAAAGGGGTGTTACGTCAAGGAGAAGGAGGTCCTTTACGTCGCCGCCGAGGACACCGCCCTGAATAGCAGCACCGAGAGCAACGCATTCGTCGGGGTTGATGCCCTTGAAGGGATCCTTGCCGATGAACGCCTTTACCGCATCCTGTACGGCGGGAATTCTTGTGGAACCGCCTACGAGGAGGACCTTGTCAACCTGAGAAGGCTGGAGACCTGCGTCACGGAGAACCTGCTTTGCGGGATCGATGGTAGCACGAACCAGGTCTGCGGTCATTTCGTTGAACATTGCTCTTGTAAGTGTGCCGTTGAAGTGCTTGGGACCGGTGGAGTCTGCGGTGATGAAGGGGAGGTTGATTTCGGAGGACTGCATACCGGAAAGCTCGATCTTCGCCTTTTCCGCAGCATCCTTCAGTCTCTGCAGCGCCATCTTATCCTTTCTGAGGTCAATGCCGCCGTTTTCCTTTGCGAATTCCTGTGCGATCCAGTCCATGATTCTTGCGTCGAAGTCGTCGCCGCCGAGACGGTTGTTACCGGCGGTTGCGAGAACCTCGAACACGCCGTCGGAGATTTCGAGAAGGGATACGTCGAAAGTACCGCCGCCAAGGTCATAGATCATGATTCTCTGTTCGTTTTCCTTATCCATACCGTATGCAAGAGCAGCAGCGGTAGGCTCGTTGATAATACGGAGAACCTCCAGACCTGCAATCTTACCTGCATCCTTGGTTGCCTGACGCTGAGCGTCGGAGAAGTATGCGGGAACGGTGATAACCGCCTGAGATACTGTGGTACCAAGATAAGCTTCCGCATCCGCCTTCAGCTTCTGAAGAATCATGGCGGAGATTTCCTGGGGAGTGTACTTCTTATCGTCGATTGCTACGTTGTAGTTGCAGCCCATTTCGCGCTTGATGGACATGATGGTTCTGTCGGGGTTGGTAATCGCCTGACGCTTTGCAACCTGACCAACCATACGTTCTCCGGTCTTGGAGAATGCTACCACGGAAGGTGTGGTTCTTGCTCCCTCGGGATTGGGGATAACGGCAGGTTCGCCGCCTTCAAATACTGCTACGCAGGAGTTTGTTGTACCTAAATCTATACCAATGATCTTTCCC
>JAZQUQ010000216.1:0-3047 GCA_045631365.1 Eubacteriales bacterium
AATGTGCTAAAATACAACTGTATTAATACGAATAGTACAGTTGATACGGACGGTACGGTTGATTCAATCACCTGTCACGGTCCGTTCAAAGGAAAGGAGAGAGGAAATGGGACTGATAACCGTAGACCTCAGAGATCGGAAACAGCTCTACGAACAGCTTGTGGACAACGTGAAGAATCTGATTCTCATGGGGGAATTGTCTCCCGATGAAAAGCTTCCGTCGGTAAGAAGCCTTGCACGGGAGCTTGGGATCAACCCCAACACCATTCAGAAGGCATATGCCGAGCTTGAACGACAGGGTGTGATTCTCACGCTGCCAGGGCGGGGAAGCGTGGTCACCTCCAAAACGGATGCATTGTTGGAACGACAGAAAGAAAAATTGTTAGAGGAACTTTCGGCAATCGCCAATCAAGCGGCAGAGATCGGTATTTCAAAGAGCGAATTTATCGCAATGGCGTCCTCCGCGTGGACACAGGGGGACAGTAAGGAGGAACCTGTATGATCAAAATAAACGGAATCACCAAGAATTTCGACAAAACCCGAAGTTTGCACAATGTCAGTCTCTGTATTGAAAACGGCTCCATCTTCGGGCTGATCGGATCAAACGGCTCGGGAAAATCCACGTTGATGCGTATTCTCACGGGAATCTACCTCCCCGACAAAGGTGAGGTTACATACGACGGAGAGCATGTGTACGAAAATCCTCTTGTGAAGAAGGATATCGTCTACCTGTCCGACGACCAGTATTTCATTCCTCACGCCTCCATTGCGGATATGAAGCGGCTGTATCAGAGTGTGTACCCGAGTTTTTCGGAAGAACGGTACACCGAGCTTCTGAAAATGTTCGGTTTGGAGGAGGGACGGAAGGTTTCCACCCTCTCCAAAGGGATGCAGAAGCAGGTTTCTATCATCCTCGGCATCTCCTGCCGTCCGAGATACCTGTTCTGCGACGAAACCTTCGACGGTCTTGACCCCGTTATGCGTCAGTTTGTGAAGCGGCTCCTTGCGGAAGACGTGGCGGAACGTGGATTGTGTGCGGTGATGGCATCCCACAACCTTCGTGAACTTGAGGACATCTGCGACCACATCGGTCTTCTCCATAAAGGGGAATTGGTTCTTGAAAAGGACCTTGACGAAGCCAAAACTGCTATGCATAAGGTTCAGATTTCCTTTGAAAAATCCGCCTGTGCACGAATGGAGGATGAGCTGCGGGAGCTTTCCCCCATTTCGCTGGAACGGCGGGGAAGTCTGTTTACCCTTATCGTCCGCGGCGAAGAGGAGGAGCTTACGGAAAAGCTGAAGGGATACGCTCCCCTCTTCATGGAATTCATTCCTCTGACCCTTGAGGAAATCTTTATTTCGGAAATGGAGGAAAAAGGATATGACTTTGCGTAAAAAATCGGCAGGAAACGAAAACGTCTATTTCAGATACTCTCTGCGGCAGCAATGGCAGCATTTTGCCTTTTATCTCATTCTCATGCTACTTGTGGTGGTTCTCCCCACGGTGATGATCGTTCATGAAGCAACCCAAGCCTACGATTTCAGAGATTATACGGACTCTTTGACCCGTCAGCAAGAGGGCGGCAGTATTCTGATGATCTCCTCCATCCTTACTTTTATCTCGTCCTGTGCCGTGGCGGTGTTCGCCTTCATGAGTGCGGGGAGCTACGTCAACTCCAAGCAGGCGGTTGGCTGTTTCCACAGTTTTCCGCTGACCCGTTCCTTCCTGTTCTTCTCGGAATCGGGTGTGCGGGCGATCTACTTCCTTTGCAGCCTTGGAATTACGTCCTTTTTGGCGTATACCATGGTCGCAATCAATTTCCCTTTCATGAAGGAAGCGAACGTCTTCTATTTTCAGATGCTTCTTTTATCCGTCCTTGCATACGCCCTCTTTTTCTCCATCGGTATGGTGGCGGCGGGGCTTTCGGGTACGGGACTTCTCCGTTTCCTCCTGTTCTGCGTGATCGTGGGACTTCCCATTGCTATGTACCTTCTGATCTGCTGTGCAATCGATGCGGGCATGCCTGACGTGTACATTGAGCCTTACTTCGAGTTCGATTTCATCAAGTGGCTTTGTCCCGTCACCTTCCTTGCGGATGTGATCCTCCGACTGGCGGGAGAAGGCGGGGAAGTAAGACCCAATTTCCTTCTTTGCGTTATCCTTGTGCTGATTCCCACCGCGTTCTTCTACGGCTCTGCACTTATCCTTCATTTGAAGCGGAAGAGCGAGGCGTCGGGTACGTCCATCATCTGGAAGCCTGTGTTCACCGTGATCAAGTACGCCGTGATCTTCCTCTGTACCCTGGGCGGGGGACTGTTCTTCGGTCTCGTTTCCGGCGATATGGTTGGCTGGTACTTCTTCGGCGGGCTGTGCGGACTAATCCTTTCCTTTATCATCACCAATGTGATTCTGTACCGTTCCGTGCGCTCCATGTTCCACGGGATCCGCGGACTTTGTGTCATGGCGGTGGCAATGGTGCTGTTCTCTATCTTCACGGTATACGATGCCGCAAACCTCAACGCTCATCTGTGGTCCGCAGGGAATACGCGGTCTCTGCAGCTGTCCCTCGGTCCTGTAACCGTGGAATATACCGATGATGAGGATATCGATACCCTTGTCCCTCTCCTTCAGGAATATATGCTGAACAAGGATTCTCATGAATATGCCAACAGCATCGATTACCTCACCTCCCTTACTCCCGTGGATCAGCAGACCGCAGAGGATATTGCGGAGTACATGGCGTTCTTTGAATCCGAGAAATACTACGAATATGCACGCTATGGCTACTACGACGAATACGGAAACTATTATCCCTATGAAGAAGTGTATTACGAGACCGATGCGCCGATTGCGGATGACCTCACTCCCGAAGATATCCTGGCGGGTGTGACGGAAAAAGTTACCGTAACGATGGAGGAGATCAAGAATATACACTACGAGATCGATCTGTACCGATATTCCGTTTCTATGAAGATTCGTCAGACCCCGTATGTCGGTGTTCTCTCCAGCAAACGTGTTTCCATTTCTTATACCGAAAAGACCAAGG
>JAZQUQ010000217.1:0-8358 GCA_045631365.1 Eubacteriales bacterium
CACAGGGATATGCGGAATATATCAGATCAAAGGGTAAGGCTGCTTGTGAGCGAGGCGTGGTTATTGCATGTGATAACAGACGCTGCAGTGCAGAGTTTACGATGGAAACTGCTGGCGTTCTTGCCGCAAACGGAATAAAAGCATTTTTGTTTGATTCTCTTCGTCCCACCCCCGAGCTTTCCTTTGCGATCCGTCACTTCGGCTGTCAGGCAGGTATCAACATTACTGCCAGCCACAACCCTGCGGTTTACAACGGATATAAGCTGTACTGGGACGACGGTGCACAGCCTACCGAGGAAATGGCAAGCTTCGTTTCTTCCTACATTCTTGCAACCGACGTTCTTGACGGCGCACCCACACTCGCAGACGCAAAGCCCGAGCTTCTGACTTTGGTTGGCAGAGATTTCGACGAAATCTTTATTGAAAACGTCCTCGGCGAGCAGGTATATCCCGAGGTGGTTGCAAAGGCTGCGGATCAGCTGAAGATCGTGTACACTCCTCTCTGCGGTGCGGGTACAAGAATCGTTCCCGAAACCCTCAAGAGACTGGGCGTGAAGCATCTCTTCACCGTGGACGAACAGATGACACCCAACGGCGATTTCCCCGGACTCGATAAGCCCAACCCTGAATATCCCGCGGCATTTGCATGCGGTATCAAGCTGGCGGAATCCGTAAAGAGCGATCTGATCATCGCAACCGACCCCGATGCGGACCGTGTTGGCGTTATGGCGAGAGACAAGGACGGCACTTTCAAGTGCATCACCGGTAACCAGATGGGCTCTCTCCTTCTCGACTATATGTTCTCTGCTCTTGAAGAACAGGGCAAGCTTCCCGCAGATGCGTATGCCATCAAGACCATCGTTACCAGCGAAATGGCGACCAAGATCTGCTCCACACACGGCGTAGAGCTGTATAACGTACTCACAGGCTTCAAGTTCATTGCAGAGGTAATCAAGGAACACGAACAGGCAGGAAAGGGAACCTTCATGCTGGGCTACGAAGAAAGCTACGGCTATTTGAAGGGCAATTATTCCCGTGACAAGGACTCCGTGGTTGCCGCAATGCTGATCTGCGAAATGGCGGCATACTACAGCCTGAAGAACATGACCCTTCTGGATGCGCTGGATTCCCTGTACGCAAAGTACGGCTATTACAGCGAGAACTCTGCGGAAATCTACAGAGAAGGTCTGGCAGGTAAGGCAGAAATTGCCGCAATGATGGAAACCCTCCGTCAGAATACCCCCACACTCCTCGGCGGCAGTCCTCTGGTTGAAGTTCGTGACTACATGGCAGAGACCATCCGCAACGTGATCACGGGAGAAGTAAAGGGCACAGGCCTTCCTCAGTCCAACGTAATGTACTTCGCTGCAGAAAACGGCTGTGTTGCCGTTGCACGTCCCTCCGGTACCGAACCCAAGATCAAGTTCTACATCCTTGCAAACGGTGCGGATAAGGAAGAAGCGGCAAAGAACACCGTCGCTTGCACCAACACCTTCGAGGATATGCTGGGTCTTGCTCACGGCTCTCTGAAGAAGTGATTTGGGGATTTTTGTGGGGGAAGAAAAACTTTTTGAGAAAAAGCTTTTCTCCCCCCACGCCCCCAACTTTTCAAAAACTTTTGACATATAGCCGAAAATTATGTTCTCCTTGAGATGTATTATACGTAGGACAACTGTGACCGCCCTGTTCGGATATCGGATGGGCGGTCGCTTTTCTGTTTTTGGAATTATAGTGACAATGATTTGCGTGAAATTCTGTTGAAAAAAGGCAAGAACTGTGGTATGATATAGACAGAAAATACGGCTGAAAATCAGCTTAACCTAAGGGGATACGATGACCGAAGTAGTAGCAGCCCTCATTTGGCAGGGGGAAAGATTCATGATTTGCCAACGACCTCCCCATAAAGCCCGCGGACTCCTGTGGGAATTTGTGGGAGGAAAAGTGGAACCGGGGGAAACAAAAGAGCAGGCTTTGATCCGCGAATGCAGAGAAGAGCTTGACGTTACGTTGTCTGTACAGGATGTGTTCATGGACGTGGTTCACCAATACCCCGACTTGACGGTGCATCTGACCGTGTTCAACGCCGCCATCGCCGAGGGGATTCCTCAAAGGTTAGAACATAACGACATCCGATGGATCACGCCTGCGGAGATTCCGAACTATGACTTCTGCCCCGCGGACGTGGAGATTCTGGAGAAAATTTGCGGTATACGGGATGCTCAGAGAAAGGAAGTGTGAACCGTGTTCGATTTTAAAGACAAAGTAGCCGTTGTAACGGGCGGGGCGAGAGGGATCGGAAAGTGTATCTCCGACAAATTCCGTGAAGCGGGGGCGGCGGTCTGCGTCATCGATCTTCTGGAAAATGATTATTTCATCGGAGACCTTGCCGATCGTGAGACCCTCGAACGGTTTGCCGAAAAGGTAATCGCCGACTACGGTCACGTGGACTATCTCATCAACAACGCCGCACCCAAGTCCTGCGGAATCACAAACGGCAGCTACGAGGACTTTGAATATGCGCTGAAGGTGGGAGTGACGGCTCCGTTTTATCTTGCCAAGCGGTTTGCACCATATTTTGCGGAGGAAGCCTCCATTGTGAATATCTCTTCCTCCCGAGACCGCATGAGCCAGCCCGAAACCGAGAGCTATACTGCGGCAAAAGGTGGGATTTCCGCTCTTACCCACGCCCTTGCGGTGAGCCTTGCGGGAAAGGTGCGGGTCAATTCCGTCTCCCCCGGCTGGATTGACAACGACTACACCGTATATCACGGATCGGACGCCACCCAGCAGCCCGCGGGACGGGTGGGCAATCCTCCCGATATCGCCAATATGGTGCTGTACCTCTGTTCCGACATGGCAGGATTTATCACAGGTGAGAACATTTGCATCGACGGCGGCATGACGAAGCAGATGATCTATCATGGGGATTACGGGTGGACGCTGAATGAAAATTGACAGACAAAAACTGTACGAGCTTCTTACCTTGATCCCACGCGGACGGGTCACCACCTACGGAAAACTGGCAGAACAATTGGGAGATCCGCACTTGGCACGAGCCGTTGGCAATGCTTTACACCAAAACCCGGACGGTGATCGTTATCCCTGTTATAAAGTGGTAAACAGCCGAGGTGAGTTGAGTCCGGCATATACATTCGGCGGAATTGACGAGCAGAAACGCCGTTTGGAAGCGGATGGAATTGTCGTAGTGAACGGAAAAGTAGACTTGAAACGATATAAGATGGAGTGAACGATGATCAAAGAACTGATGCACGACCCGATTTTTCTCGCAGGGAAGTCGGAGATAGCCACAAAAGAAGATTTGCAGACGGCCCAAGACCTTCTTGATACCCTGATCGCCCATAAGGAAGGCTGTGTGGGCATGGCGGCGAACATGATCGGTGTGAAAAAACGGATCATTGCCTTTTTGGATGAAAGCGGACGGACACCTACCTACACCGTGATGCTCAATCCCGAAATTATCAAGAAGGACGGACTGTACGACACCGAAGAAGGCTGTCTCTCCCTCCTCGGCGGTCCGAGACCCTGCAAGCGGTACAAATCTATCAAGGTAAAGTATCAGACCACCGATTTTCAGGTGCGGATTAAGACCTACACCGGCTGGACAGCACAGATCATCCAGCACGAGGTGGATCACTGCGAGGGGATTCTGATTTAACGGATTCGTATGAAATAAATAATACATAAAGGAGACCAGTATGAAACGCGTTTACGATTTTCTGAAGAAGGCAGAGGTCTATTATCTTGCAACGGTGGAAGGGGATCAGCCCCGTGTCCGTCCCTTCGGCACCATCAACGAATTTGAAGGAAAGCTTTATATCCAAACGGGTAAGGTGAAGCCTACCTCCAAGCAGCTTGCGGCAAATCCCAAGGCGGAAATCTGTGCGTTCACCGAGGGTGCGTGGATTCGTGTTTCCTGCGAGCTGGTGGAGGATGATCGCTTTGATGCGAAGAAGTCCATGCTGGATGCGTACCCCAATCTTCGCGGCATGTACGACGAAAACGACGGCAACACGCAGGTGTTCCGGCTGAAGAATGCCACCGCCACCTTCTCAGCTTTCGGAAAAGCACCGGAGATCGTGGAATTCTGAGGAAAAATACGACATTTCAGAGAGAAAAATGCAATGCTTCAAGAGATAATTTGATTTTATGGGAATTATCTCTTGAAATCTATTGCATTTTTTTTGTCAGCATGATATAATATATATGTGTCTCTTTATGCGTTTTGAAAGCATTTGGGACGACAATCCGAATGGGCAGTCTCTTCAGCAATTTTTGAATCCCTGTGAATCATGGGGATGAGAGGTCTGTTTATTTTTTGGATGCTTTGTAGTAAACACTATACGGGAAGAAAGGGGAGATGGGGATGAGTACGCACGGTATGCGGGAAACGCTGATGGACAGAACAATATCTGTTATTGCCAACGACGGTCTTGACAAGACGACTACCAAGGCGATTACAAACGGAACCGGCATAAATGAAGCATACATATACCGTCATTTCTCCCACAAAGAGGATTTGCTTGCCAGAACGTTCGATAAACTGGATGAAGAGCTTCTCAACTGCGTTATGCAGCATCTTCCGGTGATGTATGTGCAGGAGTTTGACTATGAAACCAGGTGTAGGATGTATTTCTGTGCAGTATGGAAATTTCTGCTGGGTAACCGAGAAAAATGCCTTGCCTTTATCCAGTATTATTATTCGCCGTATTTCAAAAAGAATTCTGCGGAAGTGCACAAGCAAAAATTCATGCCGTTTCTGGATCAGTTTAAAGCTGCCTTTATCGAAGAGGCGGATGTGTGGATGCTCCTGAACCACATATTGAACGTTATGCTTGACTTTGCCGTCAAGGTTCATCATGATCAGATGCCGAAAGAAGATGACTATGCAGAGCATGTGTTCCGTGTGGTTTATGTGTCCGTAAAACAATATTTTAAAAATAGGTGAGGAGAGTATACATCAATATGAGAAAAGCGCTTAATGTAATAAAATCCATTCTGGTGTGGCTGCTGATCCTTGTGGCGATCGCCATGATGCTCTTTACGGTGATTTCCGTGAGATTCTTCAACCGTAATGACCGCGATTTCTTTGGATATAAGCTGTACATCGTAAATTCCGACTCCATGTCGCTGACCGACTTCGATTCCGGTTCGTTGATCCTTGTAAAAGAGGTTGACCCCACCACACTGAAGCCCGGTGATATCATCACGTTCATGTCTCAGGGAACAAACAGCTTTGGCGAAACCATCACCCATAAGATCAGACGAACCACGGTGGATGCGGAAGGAAACCCCGGCTTTGTTACATACGGTACAACCACCGACACCGATGACGAAACCATTGTTACATACCCTTATATCTTAGGCAAGTACCAAAAACACATTGCAGGTCTCGGTACGTTCTTCGCGTTCCTCAAGACTACTCCCGGTTATTTCGTTTGTATCTTCATTCCTTTCATGCTGATTATCCTCTATGAAGGTGTGAGATTCTTCACTCTGTTCCGCAGATACAAGCAGGAGCAGATGGATGAAATGCAGGCGGAAAGAGAAAGACTGGAAGCAGAAAAGGCAGAAAACGCAAAAATGCTGGAAGAGCTGAGAGTGCTTAAGGCACAGCTGGAAGGCAAGGTTGCGGAGGGAAATGCGGAAGACTCCGATAAGACCTGACAAAGGGATTCCGAAGAAACAGAAAAGACAGAGTAATCTCTTATATATATAATATTGAAGGTTTTATTCGTTTTACATCCTTCGGATCCGTTGGACGGATTCAGGTGAAGGGAAGTCCTTTCCGATCTGCGGGGAAGTTGATTCACAAACATTTGCTGCAGATGCGGTAGATTGGAGTAAGTATGAAAAAGGCGTTTGCAAAAATATGGAATGCGGTCTCTACCCTGTTTGTGGTGTTGATTGTGCTTTGTGCAATCCTCCTGATGGGTGCGCGGCTGATTGGGTATCAGTGTTACACCGTCATATCCGGCAGTATGAGACCCGAATTTAACGTAGGCGATCTTATCTACGTAAAAAGCGTGGATGTAAACACCATTGAGGTGGGTGATCCCGTCACCTTTATCCTGAATGAAGATCTGGTAGTTGCCACACACCGTGTCGTTCGCGTGGATGCCGAAAATCAACGGCTCTATACGAAGGGAGATGCCAATGAGGTGGAGGACAGCGAGCCTGTACATTTCAATAATGTAATCGGCGTGCCTCAGTTCTCTGTTCCCAAGCTGGGATATGTATCTGAATTCATTCAGAACCCTCCCGGAATGTACATTTCCCTTGTTGTGGGAGCAATTCTGATTATTTCAGCCTTTGTGCCTGATGTAATCGAAAAAAAGAAAAAGAAGGAAGAACCGGAAGACGACGATTCCGCTGTTTCCGCAGTTCAGCTTCAGCTGGATAGCGCAACGGAAGAAAACGAGCGTCTGAAGGCTGAGCTTGAGAAGCTCCGTTCCGAATCTGCGGACCAAAAGTCCGAATAACATCGGTTTCCAATATATGCCTATTTAAGGAATTCCAATAGGCATGTGTTTGAAATAAATTATATTTTATGAAAGGAGGACGAATGAAATGAAACTCACCAAGAAAAAAGTGGTCATCTCTGCTTTGTCTGTATCCCTCGCAGCCATTCTCTCTGCAGGATCTTTGGCATGGTTTACAGCACAGGACGAGGTAACAAACAAGTTCATGTTTACCAACTCCGATGCAACTGATGCTGATGAGATCTTCTCTGTAGATGTTTGGGAAAACACTCCCGGGGGAGTGGTCGGTGATGACAGTGGTGCTGGGGGTTACACATACGACGATATTCTTCCCGGCGACGTTCTGACAAAGGAAGTCTACGTGGAAAATACCGGTTACTATGACCAGTACATCCGTGTTACCGTTACCGTATCCGACGCAGCAGCATGGCAGGCAGCTCTGAACACCACAAAGGTTCCTAAGCTGGAGCAGATCGTAGAAGGTTATGATCCCAATGCAAATGTATGGGTTGATGCCGACTCTGCTATCGTGGGGGATGATATTGTGTACACTCTGCACTACAGAAATATCCTTCTCGGCGAGCAGGAATCCATCTACGACAATGGTGGCGTTCACCAGTCTCAGGTTATGGTATTCAGTGCGGTAAAAATCCCTGCATCTCTGACTGTTGCGCAGGCGGCTGCATTTGCAAACGGCTTTGAAATCAAGGTATTTGCAGAAGCAGTTCAGACCGAAAATCTCGGCCTCGACCGCACTAAGGGCGACGGTGCAGAGGAAGCTTTCGCATTTATCGAAGGCAACTCCTGATCCGCTGTCCATGCTTCGGCTCTGAATTCATGGATTTATAGGAGACCGAATAGACGAAATCCTGTAAGAAAGACTGCAATCGTTTTGTTGGCGTTCACGATATGCAGTATATCAGAAAGCGCCGACAAAATAATAAGGAGGTCAATAATATGACTAAGAAGACAAATTCTCTCCGTGCCGTTATGCTGAGCGCACTGTCTCTCCTGATGTGCGTTTCCATGCTGATTGGTACAACATACGCATGGTTCTCCGATGAAGTAAAATCTACCAATAACATTATCCAGGCCGGTACACTTGACATCGCCCTTGAAAAGTGGGATGCTGCAACAGAAACTTGGGTAGACGTTTCCAACACTCCCATCTTCAGCAACACTAAGTGGGAACCCGGTTATACCGAAATCGTACATCTCCGCATTCTTAACAAGGGTAACCTTGCTCTCAAGTGGCAGGCATCCATTACAACTGAAAACGAGCTTTCTGCTCTTGCAAACGCGATCAACGTGTACGTAATGTCCGATGATCAGGCGGATACTCCCCGTGAGTTCATCACCAACATCGGTGCTCGTCCCCACGAAGCTCCCGATGCTTATGCTGAACCCGACTTCCACGTGTTCACACTTGCTGATTTCATTGAAAATCTCAGCGTGATGACACAGGGAACAATGGTAGAAGGTCAGGAATCCTACCTCAGCCTGGTTCTTCAGATGGATACCAATGCAGGCAACAAATATCAGGGTCTGGACCTTGGCGGCAAATTTAATCTGACTATCCTTGCTACTCAGCTCGAGAGCGAGTTTGACAGCCTTGGCGATGACTATGACAAGGATGCATTTGCTGATACTGTAGTTGAAAATGGTGGTACAATCATCCTGAATGATGCTACCGGCAAGCTCAGCATAACATCTGATGACCCTGTAACTGTTATGGGTGATGGCACTCCTGTTAATCTGACAGGTGCTGCTATTCAGCATAGTGGCGCAGGTGAGCTTACTATTAAGGACATTGATATGACAGCAGGTTCCACCGCCGATTACTCCAACATTATCCGCA
>JAZQUQ010000218.1:0-2087 GCA_045631365.1 Eubacteriales bacterium
CCCCCTTTTTTCAAAAACTTTTACTGCAACCCAATACTTTTAACGGATTGGGTGGTTTTTTTGTGCATTCTGTATGTTTGACAAGTCAATTTTTTGATGGTATAATTATAGTGTTTTTGACAAGTCAATTTTTTGATGGTGTCATCAGTTACAGGTACAGAGGAGATTGGGTTTGAACGGAGAGAGATATGTTCGTTTCTGCATGGCTGTGGAGCATATGGCCAAGACCCTGCAGAAGTATAAAAACGAAAAGCTGGCGGAATTCGGACTGCGCAGTATGCATCTGATGTTTCTGTTTCAGCTGAATCAATCGGAGGAAGGTCTGACGGGTACAGAACTTGCTGCGACCTGCTCCGTGGATAAAGCGTTTATTTCCCGTGTGACAAATGAGCTGACTGCCCTTGGGTATGTGGAATACCGCAACAAGGTGGGTACAAGATACAAAAACAGACTCATTCTGACGGAACAGGGAAAGAACGTGATGGAAAAGGTTTCCGAAATTATTGACGAAGCGGTTTCTGTGGTTACCAAGGAGATTTCTGCGGAACAGTTTGACACGTTCTACGCTGTTCTCAGCACGGTGAATCGCCGTCTGGAGGAATCTGCGGTTACGGAGGAATGATTCCGCTGCCAACCCACGTTGAAAGAAGAAATATGGATTTAGATTGGAGATAAATATGAAGCCGAAGTACAGAGTTCGCAGTCATAAGAAAACAGACAGAAATTACACGGAAGCACACCACATGGGGGAGCTTCTTAATAATATTGAAGAATACGGCGATAAAATTATCTACGTATGGAAGGAAAACGGCGAGGAAAAGGAAATTTCCTACAAGGATTTTGTGGAATTGGTGAAGTGCTTTGCCTGCGGTCTCATTGATCTGGTGGGCAAGGGAAAGCGTGTGGCGGTGATGGGAGAAACTTCCCCTTACTGGATTGCTGCTTACATGGCGATTCTTGCTTCCGGAAATACTGCCGTTCCCATGGACAAGGAGCTGGATCCTCATGAGATTGAAGGATTCCTTGCTTCCGTTGATACCGAGGCGTTCGTGTTCTCCTCCTCTTATAATGAGACATTCCGTCATTTGGCGGAAAAGCATCCCAGCATTCGCCACATTATCCCTATGAATGCGGATGAGGCGTATCTTGCGGAAGCGGTCGGAGCGGTGGCTTATGATACCATTGTGAGACGGGGGCTTGAAATATTCAGCGAAATCGGCTTTGAAGCAGATGAGGACGTGGATCGCTGTGCGGAAATGCTGTTTACTTCCGGTACAACGGGTACTTCCAAGTGTGTTATGCTCAGTCAGAAGAATGTGTTCTCTGCCATCAACAGTGCGTGTGAATCGGTGGATTTCAGCTGTGAAGACGTGCTGCTTTCCGTGCTTCCCGTACACCACACCTATGAGCTGACCTGCGGTATGGCTGCCATCAACTACGGTATGAAGATCTGCATCAACGATTCTCTCCGTCACGTGATGAAGAATATCAAGGCGTATCAGCCCACGGCGCTGGTATTGGTGCCTCTCTTTGTTAATACGATGTATAAGAAGATTCTCAGCGAGGCGAAGAGAAACGGAAAAGATAAGGTTCTTGCTATCGGTTCCAAGGTGGCTCATGCGGTGAGCTTTGTGGGAATCGATATGAGCCGGACTGTGTTCCGCGATGTAAGAGATGCCTTTGGCGGAAGACTGAACAAGATTGTCTGCGGCGGCGCTGCGCTGGAACCTTCCCTGATTCCTGCATTTGAAAATTTCGGTATTTCCATTTACGAAGGATACGGTATTACCGAGTGTGCTCCTCTTGTTGCCGTTACTCCTTATTACAAGCGTGTTCCCGGATCGATCGGTCCTTCCGTGCCCTGCTGTGAGGTGAAGGTTGACGGTCTGGAAACCGATGAGAAGGGAAATATCTGCGGTGAGATTCTGGTCAAGGGCGACAACGTGATGCTTGGCTATTACAACAATCCCGAAGCCAACGAGGCGGTCTTCACCGAGGACGGCTGGTTCCGCACCGGGGACTACGGATATCTCGATAAAAGTCGGATCGTAGCCATGTCGTTCTGTGAGCCAAGGAGTTGTTATCAG
>JAZQUQ010000219.1:0-1714 GCA_045631365.1 Eubacteriales bacterium
AACGACCGATCCCTCAACGCGGCAAACGAAGCGGAGGAGTACCGTGCGAAAGGGGTGCGGGCGGAAGGATTTGCCGAAATTTCCGACGGAGTCCATGCCGCCTGTCTGGCATCTCATGCGGACGGACGCCCCCTCATCTGCCTCGGGTCCCTCTATATGTACGCGGATGTGAAACGGGCGGTCCTCTCCTGTGTTGATGGAAATAATTGGGAGGACGTGCGGTGAACGGACGGCTCAGAAACCTTTGTATCGTAACGCTTTCCGCCCTGTTTCTTGCCTCCTGCGACGTGATGGATAAACTGGGGTTTGACACCTACGATTACATGAGCGAAACGGTGACTCTCGTTCACGGCGGGGACAGCGAGGAGGCGGAAATCGTCCGATCTCTTTTGTCGATCCTCATCACGGACAGCGTGGTTCTGCCCGAGTTTCTCGACATGGGAGAAGCCATCGAGAAGTATCGGGACGCGGTGCTGACGGAGATGCTGCAGAAGGGATATTCCAAATATTCGGGGAACGTGGAGCTGATGAAAAAGGCTGCGGAAGCGTATCCCGAGTATCAGATTACCCAGATGATTCCCGACGATGATTTTGAAGCGACCATGTACGAATCCTTCGGCGGGGACGTAAAAATCACCCATCGGGACGGGGTTTTTTTTCGATATTTGAAGAAAATCGGTGCATACGTCTGCAGCGTTCTGCCGAAAGACAGCGGGATTTCGACGGAGATTCTCTCCGTGGAGGAAAGCGAGCGAACCTACCGAGTCCGCTTCCGCTGTGTCTCGGAAGAAGAGGTGGGGGACGTGTATTTCGCCCTCATCATCAAGCGGGCAGACGGCACCCATTATATTAAAAAGTTGTTTTTGGACGGCGGGGAATAAGGGATTCTTCGCTTAACGATATGAAACTTGATCTTTCTCCCCTTCAAGAGGTGTATTTATGAAAAAACGAACGAACGTGACCATCCGACGAACCCATCCCGCAGCGATTTCCGCCTGTGGAATCATGGGAATGGCGGCTGTTATCCGATTGGTGTATTTCCTCTCCGCCCCCGTGACGGCGTACATCGGGGTGGTGCATCTCCTTCTGCCCGTGACGGCGGCGATTCTCTTTATCCTCGGAATCCTGCTTACGGGGAAGTGGTTCCGTCCCCTTTCCACCGGTGCGGTGGCGGTGGGGATCGCGTTTTTTATCACGAAAGCCGCGGTGGAATTCACACCTTTGCATCGGAACTTGTGTTTCGTATTGTACATAACCGTGTTGGCACTCTATACGGCGACGGCGTGGGGGATCATCCCCACCAAGGTGCTCCTGTACCCCCTGTTCGGGCTGCCTCTTTTGTTCCACATTTTCGTGGAAGACACGCGGGACTACGTATTTGCCGAGCCCCCCGTCCCCGTGTGGGATTGGCTCCCCGAGATCAGCGTGCTGTGCATCATGGCGGCGCTGTTCTGTCAAGCTATGGCGATGGTATCCCATGGGGGAGAGAAAAGATAGGTTGGTTTGAGCTGAAAAATTTCGGAAAAGGTATTGCAATCCGGTGACGGATGTGGTATAATGTACGGGTCAGGCGGATTATTGTAACGGGTAACCGTTTGGCGGTACGGAGGCATAGCTCAGCTGGTTAGAGTACTTGCTTGACATGCAAGGGGTCACTGGTTCGATTCCAGTTGTCTCCATAATGAAAAAGGATCCTCAAAGAGGGTCCTTTTTC
>JAZQUQ010000220.1:0-8270 GCA_045631365.1 Eubacteriales bacterium
CACCGATCCCTCAATGATGTATTCCGTTGCATAGTGGGAGGTCGGTTGATACAACCCTGTAAGGCTTCCCTCGCCTGACCATGCACCGATCACTCGGCCGTAGCCGCTTTTGCTTGCCGCAGAATAAATTAAGTATGTACCCCGTTCCGTACGCTCCAGTCGAAAGACCTGCGTAACATCGTCGGTAGCGCTCCAAAGGGTAACGCCCACTCCTTCGTAATCGGAATTGGCACCCTCTGCCGCTATGTTCAGATTCTTGCCGCTGTCCATGGAAGTAATGGTGTAATATCCGTCGGGGATGATCCACTGCATTCCGTAGCCCATGGTGCTGACGAACTTTTCCGTTTCGGTTTTGTTCTCACTCCAAAGAAGGAACTGTGCTTCCTGATTGGAAAATACTTCTTTTTCCACAAGCTGACGGGAAAGAACCATGTCGGAATTTTTCATGGTTGTACGGAGTGCGTTGTACATGGCAAGGCAAGCAGCTCCTCTTGTGAGAGGCTGATCCTCCGAAACCGTACTGATTCCCGCTTTCTTTGCAAGATCCGCAGCGCTGATCAGGGTGTAATCTCCCTGCTTCATCCGATAACCCAGCGCGTACAACACGTAGCTCATGAATTCATTGGGAGTTACCGCCTTGTTTGGCTCGTAGTTCGTGCTGTCGATATATTTGAGAAGTCCTTTGCTGTGCATATATCCCACGTATGCCGACGCCCAATCGGGTACGTCTGCATAGGGGTGTCTGAAGTTCATCAAATCCGCTGTCTTTTCCTCACCCATCAGTCGAACGGCAAACACCGCCGCTTCCAAGCGGGAAAGTCCTCTGTTCAGCGCAAATTCCACGCCGCCGTTGTCATTGACATCGGTGCCCAAGATCATTCCGAGATAATAAAGTCTGAGTGCAGCCTCTTCCTCTGTCAACGATGCACCTACCGCAACACGGGAGTCAATGGAATCATTCAGAATGGATGAAATTCCGACCCGATCAATTCTGGTAAAAGGAGACACATCATTGGAACCGAGGGAAAAAGCGTATGCGGGCTGAGCTGCCGCAGCAGCCGTCAACACAGCACACACAATTTTTACAAGCTGTTTTTTCATACCTGTTTTCCTCATATGTCCCTGTTCTGTTTCTTTTTTGAATTTTTTGAATCCCCTATATTATACTCCATACCATCCGGTTCGTCAAGCACAATTTCTTCCAAATTACCATTTTTGACGATTGACAGCGACCTGTGACGACAAAATCAACTTTATTTTGTGCACATGCAACATATACAATATCGCGAATTTACACAATCTCAAATCTCAATACACATTTCAGAAACATTCTTTGAAGGCACTTCCGTATTTTTTCTCTTCAATACCGTTGATTTCCAACGATTTCAACCTTCTTCCACACCGTTTTCCTTCCGATAACGAAGAGGAGAGATGCCCGTAATGCTGCGGAACTGTCGGATAAAATGAGTTACATTATTATATCCCAGCGAATCCGCAATGGAAGAAACGGAACGGGAACCGTAGAGGAGGGCGTTTTTCGCCGATTCGATCCGCGCGTGGATCAGGTCGTCCATGGGGGAATTGCCGTACACGGAGCGATACACGCTGTGGAATCGGGACGGACTCAATCGGGTTCGCTCTGCCATTTCCTTTACGGTCCACGGGTGATCGAGGGAGAGAAAAACCTGCCCTCTCAGCCTTCGGAGGCGTTCGGCGGTGGTGTCGTCGATCATCTCCGTGTGCTCTCCCTCCGCATCTCTGGAAAGCTTCAGCACAAGTTCCGCGAATTTCGCATCAAGAAGGGCCTCGTACCCTCTTTTTTTCATAAAAAACTCGTTTTCCATCTCCCGAATGATCCCCGTAATGTAATCGCCGCGGGACGGAACCAAAAGGGTATCGGCTGCCATGCGCGCCTCCCGCAAAATGGGGGAAGGATCCCCTGTGAAATGAAACCAGTCGTGAATGAGGGTCTGTCTGCTGTAAATATACTGGGGAGTCCCCGGACGGTACAGAACACAGCTGTGCTTGGGGATGGTAACAGTTCGGTTATCCAAAAGAATATCCACCTCATTGGAAAAGTGAACGAACACATACTGCGAAAGTCCGTGCTCTCTCTTTAAACGGAACCCTTCCTTTTCGGGCCATGCGTGGCGGATGGCAGTAAAAGTCAGCATTGCAATCCCTCCTTTGTCTTTGGATGAAGTATACCATAAACAGTAGGATATGTCAACTATATTGTAGGATATGTTATTGAATTCGAGAAGGGGGAAAGCTATAATAAAAATAAAAAAATACCGAAAGGAATTATAAATTATGTACAGAAGCGAACATCCGAAGCCGCAGTTCCGCCGCGAAAGCTGGCTGAATCTGAACGGAGAATGGCAGTTTGAGATGGATCACGGCGGAAGCGGTAAGGCGAGAAAGCTTTACGAGGACGCCGTTTCCCTCGGAGGAAAGATCAATGTCCCCTTCTGCCCCCAGAGTAAGCTGTCCGGTGTGGAATACAAGGATTTCATGCGGGCAGTATGGTACAAGCGCACCGTTGAGATCACCGAGGAGCAGATGAAGGGCCGTGTGATCCTCCATTTCGGGGCGGTGGACTATGCCGCAACGGTCTACGTAAACGAAAAACAGGTAGGAACCCACAAGGGCGGCTATGTTTCCTTCAAATTTGACATCACCGACTACGTCAAGGCAGGCACCAACACCATTTGCCTCTGTGCGGAGGACGACGAACGGGATCCCATGATCCCCCGCGGAAAGCAGAGCGAGGAATATTACTCCCACGGCTGCGATTATACCAGAACCACGGGCATCTGGCAGACCGTTTGGATGGAATACCATCCCGTGACCCATATTGAAAAGGTAAAATACCTCACCGATGCGGAAGCAGGCACCATTACCGTTATCGCCGACGTAATCGGTGCGGGAGAGCTGACCGTTTCCGTCTCCTTTGAGGGGATGGACTGCGGTTCCGCTTCGGTCAAGTGTGACGGCGGCCAGGCAGTTCTCACTCTGACTCCCTCGGAAAAGCACCTGTGGGAAGTGGGCAAAGGCGGACTTTACGACCTGACCCTCACCTACGGCGACGACGTGGTGTACAGCTACTGCGGTATCCGAAGCATTGCATACCGTGACTATAAATTTTTCCTCAACGGAAAATCCGTGTTCCAGCGGCTGGTGCTGGATCAGGGCTTCTATCCCGACGGCATCTACACCGCACCCTCCGACGCAGAGCTGGAAGCGGACGTGGATCGTGCCATGGCAATGGGCTTCAACGGTGCCCGACTTCACGAAAAGGTGTTTGAAGAGCGGTTCCTTTACCACGCCGACCGCAAGGGGTACATCGTATGGGGAGAATACCCCAACTGGGGACTGGATCACACCTCTCCGAGTGCCATTTACAGCGTTCTTCCCGAATGGTTGGAAGAAATCGAGCGGGACTTCAACCACCCGTCCATCGTAGGCTGGTGCCCCTTCAACGAAACGTGGGAGATCAAGGGAAGACGGCAGTACGACGATCTTCTTGAACTGATGTACCGTGCAACAAAGGCAGCGGACTCCACCCGTCCCTGCATAGACACCTCCGGATTATTCCACGTTATGACGGATATTTACGACATTCACGATTACCACCAGGACATTCCCCTGTTCGCCAACGTATTCAAGAACCTTGGGGTAGACGGAACTCTGGATTACCCCTACATGACCCGCGGCAGAGAAATCTACGACGGCAAGAAGCCCGTGTTCGTCAGCGAATACGGCGGAATCCGTTGGACGAACGACGAAAAGGGCTGGGGATACGGTGACGCCCCCAAGACCGAGGAAGAATTCCTCACCCGTCTGAAGGGGCTGACCGACGTACTCCTTGACCATCCCCGCATCTTCGGCTACTGCTACACCCAGCTCACCGACATCGAGCAGGAGCAGAACGGTCTTTACACCTACGACAGACGCGCCAAGTTCCCGCCCGAGGTAATTGCACCTATTTTTGCGAAAAAAGCTGCGGTGGAAGAGTAAGAGAGAATTTCGATCCGAGAAAAAAACACAGCCAAACAAAAAACAAAGGGCCTGCTCATCCAAATGACGCAGACCCTTTTACGATTCGGTTATAAGAACAAATCATGCCCTATAATACGGAATTGGTATTTATTTCTTACAATATTTCAAAAGATCATCGCTCAGCTGATACTTCTCTGCTTCAAAAATGCACAACACCCGCTGACTCTTAGGATTTTTGATAACATAAAAAGCAGTTCCGACGGAGATGCGATCATACTTATAGCGCGAAACAGACCGTGAGCTGCCGCTTCTGAAAATCAAAGTATAAGTATATGTATCGGGCATATCGGTATCACTGGTGACCTTTACATTTTTGCCATTGACACAGTCCATAAGGATATAGAAATTGCCTCTCAAGATGGACAATATCTCCCCGACTCTGGAATACAACAGGAGAACGATAACACAACAAATGACATCCAGTATGAGATAAGATACGTTTGTTTTTGATTCGACGATTAATCCATACAAAAAGGTAGCTGTAGAGAGAAGAACGCATAGAAACAAAAGGCAAAACGGCAGAATCACCATAAAACCATTGGAAACGGCTGAAAAAAACAAATCGTTTTTCGTTAATTTATATTTTGGCATATGGAAATCTCCTCCACTCAAAGAAAAGATGATCATTTTATCCTATTATATCACATTATAAAATAATTGTCAATCCGATCCCCCTTTTTGTCGGACTCCTTCAATGACACAGCTACATTTTTTGCATATCAGTACGGAAAAAACAAAGAGTCTGCTCACAAAAATGTCGCAGACCCATTTGGTGTTCGATTGAATAGTATGTATGAAGTTCAAATCATGCCCCGTAATGAGGTCATCGCTCAGCTGATACATTTGGGCGTCATAACATAAAATCACTCGTTTACTCTTTGGAAACTTGACAACATAGAATGCGGATCCAAATCTATACAAATCAAAATTCAGTTAGTTTCCTTTTCCGCGATATGCTCCAGAGTCTTCCGTACACATTCGGAAATTTTCACCGTACCCACGCCGAAAATCGAGGTATGAAGCGTATCGCAGAAGGGTTCGATCCAACACTCCGCGATGCTGCCGATCCCGTTTGCCATTCCAAAGATTGACCCCACCGTAGCACCGTTGCAATCCGTGTCAAATCCTGCCTCCACCGCCGTACAGATGGAACGGCCGAACTCTCCTTCCCCGTACAAAAGGGATGCCGCCACAATCATGGCATTGGAAATGGTGTGGCACCAGCCGTGGGAGGTATGCTCGTCGTAAGCCCGATGAATCATGGCAAAACAATCCTTTTGGGGTATGCCTTCCCGATGGGCATCAACAACTTTCATGATACTTTCGTAAAGTCTTGAGGTTTGAGGAATCTCCGCAAGTCCGCCGAGAATGATCGCCTCTGGATCATTCTCCACAGCAGCAACCGCAAGCATGGCAGCAACGAACATTTCCCCGTAAATTCCGTTTTTGATATGGGAAAT
Organism: Eubacteriales bacterium; assembly: GCA_045631365.1. Classification (GTDB taxonomy): domain Bacteria; phylum Bacillota; class Clostridia; order Oscillospirales; family CAG-272; genus UMGS1696. Next base: position 5,523 of record JAZQUQ010000220.1, read on the forward strand.
GGACGCATCCCGCCAAGCCATTTCCGACGCAAGCTTGGGGTCCCCGGGATTAATGTACCCGAAATAGTCCCCGCGGATCTGCGCACCGATCCACTCACGGTAAGGATTTTTGTATAAAGCAGACTGGGGCGGCACATATCCCTTCACGAAGTTACAGTAAGCCACCCGCTCGGCAGTACAGTAGAAATCCTTCCCCTGATAAGTGAGCCAAGCCCTTGACATATCGTAAGGTGTGAAATCTCTGCCGTATTTTTCGATGACGTTTTGAGCCAATACGGTGTAATTTGTGTCATCATCCACCGGCATACCGTCGATCTCGTCAACATAATCTCTTCCGCTGAAGGGGAAGGTATACCTTGCAAGGTCGAGGTTCTTTAAATCGCTGTGAAGAATATACCGATGCATGGGATAATTGTCGGTTTCCTTCAGAAAAGGGATCAGCTCGTTGGTCCGTATGCCCTCAACGCTCTTCCCAAGCATGCAGCCGCAGATTCGTCCGATCCACGCACCGTGAATCCGATCCGACAACCTTGCCTTATCGTAATCCATCGGCGCCGCAGCTCCCCTGCGCATCCGCTGAATCTGTTCAAGGTCGGAAGGTTCCGTATAAGGGTATCCTTCCTTCGTCTTGGCATTGGCAACGATTTCAAAAAGCACGTCCCCTAACCTTTTCTTGATCTCGCCCTTCGGCAGCCGCGCTACGGAAGAAAAAATATCCCCATACGCCTCGATGGCAAGCCCTTCCTCCAAGGATTGCTCGTATTCGGTGGTCAGATTGGACGAGTAAAACTCCCAGTCGTGAACGTTCTGATATTGGGGCTTCAAGAGCGCTGCCTTGTTCATCCCCTCGATGACACGGTTTTCGTTCCCCAAAACCAAGGCATCCAAAGACACGTCAAAATAATTTGCGATACGAATAATTTTCTCCATATCCGGAATCGCCGCACCGCTCTCCCATTTCTGAACGGACTGCTGAGAAACATCGAACAAATCCGCAAACTGCGCCTGCGTCAATTTTGCATTGCTGCGGATCCGAGATACAGAACGACCAAAATCCATAAGTTACCTCCACGGGATTGATTTACATCATTATAACATATAGCACAGGTTGTGTAAACGGATTTTGTATTGTGAATAATACCACTTTAGGTTGTCATACATCTTGATCGCAACACGATGAAGCCCAATTCAAGCGAAAAAAACCGCCTTCCAAGGAAAGCGGTTTTCGTTTGAGTTCACCTAACAAAATTGAACCTTAATAAAATTTTTTTGTATTATAAAAACTCCATAGGATTGCAAGAGAATGATTCGTAGCTCCTTCTCCTCTTCTCTCTAAAAGCCCAATACACAGAATTCACCATAAACTTACTCAATAGCCCTAACCATGCCACAATCACCGAGCAAGAATGGGGAACGAAAGAGATCTACTTCTTCACCATTACACCTTACCTGTTTTGAGCAATCCAAACCGGTTCAAACCTTGCTGTTAACCAAGCAAAAATCCTATAACGGCAGAAAGAACCGTCGGACACAAAACCCAAAACCATAGGTATCGATCGCAACTCAATTTGATTTCCTTGTTATATTTTTGTATTTTTCTCAAACCATACAGCGGAAAATGTACAACGTGAAGAGGCTCCATGTTGTTGGCTTTTATACGAACAAAAATCGTAGCATATGAAAAACTGATGCTGTGCCTTGACACAATACGAGGATGATAAACGATTTCCTTTATATCGGTCATAGGGATCTCGTGATTTTCCAAAAAAAGTGTATCCTCAGTGGCAACGCCCAAGAGCTTTCCAAATAAAAATCGATTGAGAAATGACAAAACCACAAAAGGCCCAATAAAAAAACCATACATCGCAAACATACCAGGAACTGCGCCCGACATTTCCAGAACAACATTCCAAATATCAAAATTTCCTTTTCGTAATTGTCCCATTATGATCATTACAGGAACAGCGGGAATAATCGCAAGTATCATATAGATGTATGTATTAAAATATTGCCAACGAATCTTTATACCACCAATTTCATCTAACGATTTTGCCTGCCTTTTCGACTTGCTTTTAAGATACTCCAAAAACAGCGGAAGATTATTTTTTTGAGATTTTATCTTTAATATCTTGAGGAAAGCCGATATCTCAAACTCTTTTTGGTTGTCTGACAAAATATGGATTTTATATTCATTTAATAGCTTAGTTTTCTTAACCTTTAGAGATTTTATATCAAGTGGAATCCTTTGAACATCAGAAACTACATTCCCGGACGTCAAATATGCAATTAACAAGTGGGTTTCAGTAAAAGCAAAATACGCAAAAAATTGAAAACTGCCCCGCTTTATCGTTCCAAATATAGGATAAAACAAGGTTTCACCATCACGTAACATGTCCGATAAGATTTCCATCATATGCTGATCACTTGCCATAATACCACCAGCCTTTCCAAAATTATTATACCACCGAAGCGCAGGATTTTCAATCCGTGTGCACAGAAACGAAGGTTAAATACTCATTATTGTTTTTTCAACCGGCTGCATTCTTCATTACTCATTCAGAATCCGCTTTTACTTAATGAATAGAAAATAATATAAACAAAAAAATCCGCCTTCAAGTGAAAGCGGATCTTTCCTGGCTCCCCCAACTGGACCTGAACCAGTGACACCCTGATTAACAGTCAGGTGCTCTACCGACTGAGCTATGGAGGAAAATATACAAGGTTAGTGGAACCACTAACCTTGCAGTG
>JAZQUQ010000221.1:0-11425 GCA_045631365.1 Eubacteriales bacterium
TTGGTTTACAATCTTCTGATGCCCAATTTCAAGTGGCTGAATGCGACGGTTCCCGTAAAACAGGGGATGCCTGTGATGTTCGCCATGCTCTCGGCTATGGTGATTCCCGTTCTCTTTGGATTGGTGTATTACGCCATCCGCACCGTGGTTTCTCCCATTATCTATCTTGTTTGTCTCTGCGGAATCTTCCTTGTGGGCGGCGGGTTCTTCCTTCGCCTGATCATGGAGTGGGGCGGCAGGCGGTTTGAGTCCTTCCAATGCTGACGTTGGGGAGAAAACAGAATACTTCCGAAAAAAAGGAAACCCTTATGCATGAATGCACAAGGGTTTCTTTTGTTATACTCAGTTTGCGGGGATCAGTTCGATGGCTTTTTCGGAGAACGTGATACCATCGGTGCTCTTCAGCTCAAGAGTGATGTAAAGCTGGGTGGTGCCGGCAAGGGTAGAGTTGATGGTGGGATATGTGATGGTGAAAACTTCATCCTTTGTCACATTGTATGTGCTGGTGGTCAGAACCCACGGATCAAGCTTGTCATTATCGGTGATGGAAACGGTAAGAACGCCGGAATACTGGGGGGTGATCATCACCTTGCAGTCTCTGGGTACTACGTTAACGAGGTCGAAGCCGTACTTGTTGACGGTTGTTGTGCCGGAAGAATTGTTTCCGCCGGTCTGGGTGTTCACGCGGACGATATCGTAATATACGGTGCCTTCCTCGGTTTTGCCTTCCAGCTGGAGGATGATATACTTCTGCAGACCGGTGATGGGGAGCTCAACATTCTTCTTGTTGGCAGAAACCACAGCGGTGTGACGGTATGCCTTGGCACATGCATAATACTTGTCGTCGAATTCAGACAGGGCAGGAATCTTGGACTCGTCGGTTTCGTAGTAGTAGATGATGCCTGCTTTTGTGGTGTTTACAAACAGACTGTCTTCCGTGATATTGATTACCTCAAAGCCGGTGTCTTCAACGGTGGAGGTGCTGCTTGTGTTCAGCTTGATGATGATGGGAGTTGTGTAGATATCGGTGTTTCTGGTCTTGCTGGTAGCGATAACCAGATAAGGATAGTCTTCCGCAAGCTCGCTGTCGTAGGTGATGGTGCCGCGGACATTGGCGTTTGCTTTTGCGGAACTGCCGTTGGGGGACTGCTCCCACTTAACCGCAAACTTGTCTGCAGATACTGCTGTATCAAAACGAGCGTAGTACCACCAGATCTGACAATCGTAGTCGGTCTTGTAGTATACGGTGGAAGAGTTGAATACATAAGGTGCTGTGGTGAAACCGGTATCGGAGGCTTCATTCAGATCAACCACAACAGGATGGTAGCAGGTTCCGTCGTCAGCTTCCAGCATCAGAACCAGGTAGGGATATGCTGCTGCCTTTGTATCGCTGTATACGAGGGTTGTGTTGAGACCGCCGTCCACAACAAGCTTGGATCTGTAAGAGGAAGCGATGGAGATGTACTCCTCGTCGAAAGCTTCTGCATCGGGAACAGCATCGCTGTCGGAATAGTAGTAGTATACGGTTCCGTCTACGGCTGCCTTGAAGAGGATTTCTTCTTCATCGGAGATCGAGGGGAGAACGGTGAAGCCGTGGTCCAGTTCAATTCTCAGAGCGATGGGCATCTGATAGTCGCCGCCGCTTTCACGGACAGAAATGATCGCGTAAGTATACTTTGCGGGAAGATTGTCGGGAAGCTCCAGAGTGAACTCACGACCGGAGAGAACGGATGCGTATTCAGAGTAATCCGCATTTTTCCAGTAGGTGTTGTACTTGGAGGTGGAGGGGAGATCTTCGGATTCGGCGTAGTAAACGTAGAGAACGCCGCTTACATCGGTAACACCGGAGATGGTTCCGTCGTCGTAAAGCTTGGGTTCAAAGGCGAAGCCTGTTTGGCCCATGGGAACAACAACGGGAGTATAGCAGAGACCGGATGCAGACTTGAACATGAATACCATGTAACGGTTAACGTCGGCATATCTGGAGTTGATGGTGATTACATCGGAAGTCAGGGTGGATTCGCCCTTCAGCTCCTTGCTCTGTTCGGCGTATGCGGTAAGGAACTTTTCTGCGGTCATCTCGTCACCCTTTTCGGCGTACATGTAGTACACGGTACCGGAAGCCTGAGTAGTGTATTCAATCTTGGTCTGAGACTTCAGGTAGGGGTCCTTGGTGAAGCCGGTTCCTTCAGCGATTTCATTGGAAACAAGAACGGGCTGGTAGTCGATGCCGTCAGCAGCGAGCTGAAGAACGACATAGCTGTACTTCTTGACGGTTTCGTATTTCTGAGTCAGCTTGGCTTCAGCCTTGTTTGCCTTGACGGTGAAGTCGTCCTTTGCTGCTGCAGCGCTGTAGTACAGGTCAAATTCGTCTGCATCGGGGCATTCTGCATTGTTGGTGAAGTAGAAACGTACTTCGCCTGCTGCGGTTGCGGTCAGAGTAAGGCAATGGTAGCTGCCTTCCACGGAAACAACGGGGTTGGAAGCAAAGGCGTTCTGTGCTGCGCTGGAGCCCTTATAGCTCTTGGAAGCGAATACAGCGGTAATGCCCTTTGCGATTTCGTATTCGGTGGGAACCATTGCTGCGGAGAAGTCAGAGGAGGAGATTTCCGCAGACTTGATCACGCCGGATCCGGAAACGGTGGTGAATGCAGCGCCATCGGTGGTGGTCAGCTTGTTGATGGTTGTGCCTGCACCGAGGAGTACGTTGGTCTGTTCATTGATGATCAGATGATCAACGGTACTGCCGTTACGGACGGTAATATTCACGATGCCCTTGGAATCAACGACAACGGTTTTTGCGGTGGTACCGTCGAGGACGATATTGGCGTCGCCGCGGATGTAGAGTACGTCGTTCAGAGCGGAGCTTGCGAATTCAACAGTTCCGTTGTCCGCACCTTCTCCTATGATCACGCGGCCCTTCAGGTTCTGATTGCTCAGCTTGATGTTGCCTGTCTTGATAATAGCGTTCTTTTCGTAAGCGGCGGATTCGGAAACAGCGGTGTTTTCGGTATAGATTGCACCGGCTGCACGGTACAGGATGGTGAGAGCCTCGGCTCTGGTGAGAGTCTTCTGGGGCTGGAAGATGGAAGTGCCGTCGTCCAGCTTATAGCCTTCGATAAAGCCGTCCTTTACTGCCTTCATAACGTCGTCGCGGTAGAGGGCGTTGATTTTGTCGTAGTCGGTAAAGGTGGCAGATGCAGCCTTTTCGTCATCGGAAAGGTTCAGATAGCGGACAACCAGGGAAGTTGCTTCTTCTCTGGAAAGCTCGCCGTCGGGATTTGCGGTGCTGCCGTAGTTGAGAATATATCCCTGAGCAACCGCCTTTGCGAAATAGGTGTAGAACCAGTTGCCTTCGGTAACGTCGGTGTACTTTGTGCGGATATCTGCTGTTTCGGTAAGACCGAAGGTTTCGTCCAGCATCTTGATGAATTCGGCTCTTGTTACCGTTGCCTCGGGCTTGAAGATTGAGGTGCCGTCATCCTGTGTATAACCGTTGAGGACGTCCTTCTCAACGAGATAAGGGATGAAACCGCGCTGCCACGCCCAATGCAGAGTACCGTCCGCATTGAAGCGGTCGGTGAAAGTGATATCGGCTGCTCCGATGAGGGAAGCGGAACCGGCAACCACTACAGCGGCGATGACACCGGAGAGAATGTGCTTCATGTTTTTCATGTGTTCCTCCTGTTTTTATGTAAAGAATAAATTTTTCCACTTACTATTATATCACAAATTGAAAATATATCAAGGGTATTGAGGCAGGATTTTGTAATATCTTTGTGAAAAAATCCGTACGTTTCCTTTGACGCCCGAAAAAAGGAAAAGTTCCGGTTTTATCCGTTTCGAAAGGGTGGAAATATTTTCCGAAACGGAAGACTGCGGTTGAAATATCTGAAAAATTGTGGTATAATATCTCGGACGGCAGGGGTACCTTGACAGGTTTAAACCGGAAGCAGGTGAAAATCCTGCACGAGACCGTCACCGTGAACGCAGCCCGAACACTCGGGCAGGCATGTACGGCGTTTTCAACGAAATGGGAATCAACCCACGAGGATGGAGACCGTGCAATGCCATATACGGAATGCGGCAGCCGCAATGCTGATACCACTGAGCGTATGCTTGGGAAGGTTCATTCCGTAGGATCTGCGTAAGTCGGGATACCTGCCCCGTTCTTTGAAATATGCCGCGGAAGCCCGGTGTGTGGAAGTTTTTCCCGTTTCAAGGAGCCGTCTGAAAGATCCAAAATAAATAAGATTAAGGAGAAAAACGATGAGAAACTCAAAAAAGCAATCCTTTTTGAAGCTTTCCGCACTCGTACTGCTCATTGCGGCTGCAGCAGTCACCCTTCCTTCCTGCGGAAACACGGACACGGTCGGGGAGGAGACCACCATCAACCAGAGAGAGGAGATTACTCTCACCATTGCGGTTACAGACCCTGACGGAAACGTGAAGGAACACGTGGTAACCACCGATTCCGACAATCTGGAGGGGGCGCTGCTCGATTCCGGCTTTGTTTCGGGAGAAGAGGGCGCGTACGGTCTGTACATCAAGACGGTTGACGGAATTACAGCGGACTACGATGCCAACGGTGCATATTGGGCCATGTACAAGGACGGCGAATATCTGATGACCGGAGCAAAGGATACTCCCATTGCCGAGGGTGAGCGTTACGAGTTGGTGTACACCAAGGGATGAGATCGCACAGACGAATTCGGGAGATGATCATCCTTGCCATGTTCGGGGCGCTGATGTTTATCGGGAAGCTCATTATGGAGGGACTGCCGAACATCCACCCTGTGGCGATGTTTATTATGGTTTTCACCATCGTCTACCGTGCGAAGGCGCTGATTCCCATCGGGATTTTCGTGATTCTCACGGGGGTATACGGCGGATTTAATTTGTGGTGGATTCCGTATATCTACATTTGGGGAATTCTTTGGGGGATGACCATGCTGATCCCGAAGCGGATTCCGAAAAAAGCGGCGGCAGTAGTGTATCCGTTGGTCTGCGGACTGTTCGGTGTGCTGTATGGCATTCTGTATGCTCCCGCACAGGCGATTTTGTTCGGATACGATTTCCCGAAGATGCTTTTGTGGATTTCCACGGGCCTGCCGTACGATATTCTTCACGGGCTTGGCAATACGGCGATGGGGCTGTTGGTTCTGCCTTTATCTGAGGTATTGAAGAGGTTGGAACGGAGTACGTCGTCGAAAATATAAAAACACAGGATATGGTTTCATTCGATTCCATATCCTGTGTTTTTATTGTAGTGAAAAGCGGTCGGACTGGGTGTAGGAGACTACTGTGATTTCATTATAGTTGGAGTCATAGCCGTTTTCTTCGAGGAGTTTTTTGATTTCGGCAGAATCTGTTCCTTGCCATGAAGAAATCTGCTTTATTTCAAGTACAGTCTCCGCCACGGTTGCGTCATTTGCCATGGGATCGGTGGCACGGATGGTCACATGAGTGGTAAACACATAGCGATAGAACTCACTGTATGCCGCAGGGGCATCGGGATAGAGGTTGGAGATCTTTTCGGTTGTCAGATAATCGGTCAAATCGATGCTGTAATCCTTTTGGAGCCGCATTGCCGAGTAGGATGTTTTTCCCTCGGCTGTACTGATGGCGTCTGCAAGGTAATCGTGAACAGAAAGGGTTGCCGTTCTCTCGGCGGAAAAGGATGCGTCTTCCAGACTTATGTGGGGGACGTGAGTACCCTCGGGTCCGTGAAGTCCCGGAATGGCATCTTTTGTCCCGGCATAGGAAAGGGAGGAAAGTGCCTTGATCTCGTACTCCCCTGAAATGGCTCCGTCGTATTCAGCAGTAATCAGAATAAAAGGATTGGAGGCGCCGTTCTCTGTTCGCAGGGATGCACCCTTCTTCATTGGCAGGGAAATAAGGAAGAGATCGTCATAAGGGGAGGATGCGGGGATGTGGGTAATCTCTCCCGACGGCTCTCCACGCTGCCAGACGGAAATCTTCATCACGGGTTCCGCTTCGTAGACAAGGGAATCCAAGCCATACGCAGCCGGAATTTTCCCCTTGGCATTCGTGCTATCTATGGCAGAGGAGATGTAGATGTATGCAAAAAAGCCAAAAAGGATCAGCAAAGCGGAAAAAAAGGTTTTTGCCATACTCTTTCTTGTGGTTTTCACAGTAGCACCCCCTTTTATTTTTTACGGTTGATTCATCCAATAATATTGTAACGCAGTAAAAAACGGACGTCAAGTGATTTTTTTAAACAAAGGAGTTTTTCGGCGGCTTGACCAATAAAACGCTGAAAGATGGTGCACATTTCACAGAAATGGGCGACAAAAAACAGGATATGGAATCGATTGAAACCATATCCTGTGATTTTTGTTTGCATAAGCCGTGTCGGGACACCTTGGAGGATTTTCCGTAAGGGAAATTCTCGAGAACGAGCTTGTCTCGTTCAGTGAGCAGGATTGTCCTGCAATTATAGCTGAACTAAATGCTCACTCAGCCAACTTAGCCCAGCTTGGAGCCGTTAACCTTAACACCGGGGCCCATTGTGGAAGCTACTGTGCAGCTCTTGATGTACTGACCCTTTGCAGCAGCAGGTCTTGCCTTGATGATAGCACCGAGAAGAGTGTTGAAGTTTTCAGCAAGCTTTTCTGTGCCGAAGGAAGCCTTACCGATGGGGCAGTGGATGATGTTGGTCTTGTCGAGACGGTACTCGATCTTACCGGCCTTTGCTTCGTTAACAGCCTTCGCTACGTCCATAGTAACTGTACCGGCCTTGGGGTTAGGCATCAGGCCCTTAGGACCGAGCACACGACCCAGACGACCGATTGCACCCATCATGTCGGGAGTTGCAATTACTACGTCATAGTCGAACCAGTTTTCCTTCTGGATCTTTTCTACGAGATCGTTATCGCCAACGAATTCAGCGCCTGCAGCACGAGCTGCTTCTGCCTTGTCGCCCTTTGCGAATACGAGAACGCGTACAGACTTACCTGTACCGTGGGGAAGAACGATAGCACCACGAACCTGCTGGTCAGCGTGACGGGAGTCAACGCCGAGGCGTACGTGTACTTCTACAGTTTCGTCGAACTTTGCCTTTGCGGTCTGGCAGACGAGTGCGAGAGCTTCATTGGGATCGTAAAGTCTGTTCTTTTCGATGAGCTTTACGCTGTCAGCATACTTCTTTCCTACAACCATTCTACCTTACCTCACTCTTCTACAATAACGCCCATGGAGCGTGCTGTGCCTGCGATCATGCTCATAGCTGTTTCAACGGAACCTGCGTTCAGGTCCTTCATCTTCAGCTCTGCGATCTGCTTAATCTGATCCTTCTTGATGGTCGCAACCTTTGTCTTGTTGGGAACAGCGGATCCGGATTCAATGCCGCATGCCTTCTTGATCAGAACTGCTGCGGGGGGAGTCTTTGTGATGAATGTGAAGGAACGGTCTGCGTAGATTGTGATTACTACAGGGATGATCAGACCGATGTCGTTCTTTGTTCTTTCGTTGAATTCCTTTGTGAAGTTAGGAATTGCAACACCGTAAGAGCCAAGCGCAGGACCTACAGGGGGAGCAGGAGTTGCCTTACCTGCGGGAAGCTGGAGCTTGACATAACCCATAATTTTCTTTGCCATAGCAAATACCTCCATGTGTGGTTTCTGACGGAAGAATTCGAAAAATTTTTCTTCCTCCCACTATTTGACACAATTTCCGCAATTCGCGGTTCGGTTTGCGTCAGACCTTTAATTTTCCTGAGCCTTTTTGATACACTTGGTATCAAGGTTGACGGGCATATCTCGTCCCACGGTGGAGACGATAACGGTGCATTCGCCGGTTTCTGTATTGAGCATGGACAGTTTACCGCTGTAGCCGCGGAAGATACCGTCGATGATATCTACGGTGTCACCCACTTCATATGCCTTTGCGGTGATTGTCTGAGGCTCTTCGGAAATGATGGCTGCTGCTTCTTCATCGGACAGGGGAACCGGCTTGGATCCGGGACCTACAAATCCGGTTACGCCGCGGATGTTGCGGACGATATGCCATGTTTCGTCGCTCATAACCATTTTAATGAGAACGTAGGAGGGGAAAACCTTGCTTTCCACTTCACGTTCTTTTCCGCCGTCGGATTCCACAATGGTTTCCGTCGGAATGCGGATATCTGTGATCAGCTCGCCGAGACCTCTGTTCTCAACGATCTTTTCAAGATTTGCTTTTACCTTGTTTTCGTAGCCCGAATAAGTATGTGCAACATACCACTTCAGACCTTCGTTCATTTCATTAATATCGCTCATTGTTACCACTCCATGTTCATTCGTCTGTGAAATGCCGCCGCTCTGCGTGATCGGCGGGTTCGGTGCGGAAGAGTAATACTAATCAGATAAGGTAAGCAAGGCCCATAATTGTCTGTGAGAAAGCAAGGTCAAGCAGGCCGAGTACGACGCTGATGATTGCTACACAAACAACGACAACGAGTGTATTCTGCTTTACGAGCTTGGGGGTTGCCCAGGTGATCTTCTTGCATTCAGCCTTGAGCGAACGGAACCAAGCGCCGAGACGGGAGAAGAGAGAAGGCTTTTTTTCTTCAGCCTTTACCTTCTTTTCGGTGTTCTTTTCGTTTTCAGCCATTGTTTTCACTCCTTAACTCAAAATTACTTGGTTTCCTTGTGCAGTGTGTGCTTGCGGCAGAAACGGCAGTACTTGTTGAGCGCCAGTCTGTCAGGGTCATTCTTCTTGTTCTTCTTTGTGTCGTAATTACGCTGTTTGCACTCGCTGCAGGCAAGAGTAATCTTCACTCTCATGGATCGGCACCTCCTTTAGAATTTTGGTTTTAACCAATTGTACCTCCCTCGGCAGCGGCTTTTTGTATTTCCGCAATCGCGGCATCGGGAATGATGCTTCGAATACGGATTTTTGCACACAAAAAAAGACCCCTCTGCAGAGGTAGTCTTATTATATCATATTGAACCCGGCTTGTCAATGCGTTTTTAACATTTTTATTCTTCAAATGTAAGGTTTTCTAAAAAATTTATGACTCCGCCTTCTTCTGCGCTTCCGATGACAAGGTCGGCAGATGCTTTTACCTCGTCGGAGGCGTTGGAAACGGCACAGGAAAAATCACTTTCGGCAAACATGGGCAGATCGTTGGTGTTATCGCCGAAGACCACTAATTTTTCCGCTCCCGTGATCTCCTTGATGCGTCGGACGGCGGCTCCCTTTGAGGCGTTGGCGGAGAAAACTTCCAGATACCAGATGCCGGGGGCGTAGGAATCCTTGTAAAAGGCACATTGGAGGGCGGGATTCTTTCGGATGAGGCTGTACATTTCCGCGAGGGCCTCGTAGGTGTCCATCATGACTACGTAGATCACGGAACGGTCGTCCTTTGCGGTATCCTCCACGCGGTCGATGACGGTGAAGGGTTTGTTGTACTTTTGGATCCGCTCGTCACGGAAGGCGGTCATGAAAGGGTTCAGCCCTTCGATGTGGGAGGTGGCAAGTTCGCCGTTCCGAAGGGTATAGACGAAGGGGCTGAGATGATGTTCCTTCATTTCCGAGAGAAGGGAAAGAACGGTTTCCTTCGTCATATATTCCGCATTGATGTATTCGCCGCGATTCATGTCGCGGATGACCACGCCGTTCATGAGTGCCACGGGGGCGGTGAAGGTGATGTCGGCTAAAATATCCTTGACGGTCTGGATGGTTCTGGCGGTGGCGTAGGTCAGACGGAGTCCCTTTTTTGTCAGCTCATTGATACGGGTTCGAAGGTTGAAACCTTCGGGGAAGGCGGCTCCTTTTCCGAGGAGGGTGCCGTCAAGATCGGAGATGAACAGGGTTTTCTCTAAATTAAAGTGGGGGAGGCGATCCATGGGGTTACTCCTTCCGTGATTTTTGTCGTCGGGATGTGAAGAAGGTCTGCAGCAGGGTGGTGGACTCTTCTGCCAGCACGCCGAATTGCACGATAGGTTTATGGTTCAGGGGGTAAGAATTCAGATTGATGAGGGTGCCGAGGGAGCCTGCCCTTGCGTCTTTGGCACCAATGACCACCCGCGGAACTCTTGCGTTCCAGATGGCACCGGCACACATGGGACAGGGTTCAAGGGTGACATACAAGGTGCAGCCCGTGAGACGCCATCCGGCGAGAACTCGGCAGGCTTTGGAGATGGCGGAGCATTCCGCGTGGTACACCGCGTCCTTGGTTTCTTCTCTGCCGTTGAAATCCGCGGCGATGATTTTGCCGTTTCTTACAATGACACAGCCGACCGGTACTTCACCAAAGGAAGCGGCGGCGCGGGCAAGCTCCAATGCGGCTTCCATGTAGAATCGGTCGGCGTTTTTTTCGTCGGGGGTGGTGGAATTATATCGTTCGGTTACGGCTTGGAGGATTCGTTCCCGTTCAGTCATCGAAGTTTGCCTCCTCCCGCAGAATGGGTTCCGGCTCTGCTTTCTGATAGGAAGGAAGAAGCTTGGCTACAACCACGAGGATCACGGCAGAGAGAAAACCTGCTCCGATGACCGCAATATCGATGGCGGCGATCAGCTCCCCTCCGAGAACTCCGCTGTACAGGAAGGTGCGGAGATTGATGATCATATGGGCTGCGGTGGGAACGGTGATTCCGTTGGAGCGTTCTGCCGCGGTGCCGAGAATAATGCCTGCGATCAGTGCATACATCATGCCTCCTACGCCGTTATGGGAAATGGCGAACATGACAGCCTGCATGAGACAGGCGAAAATGGGACTCATGCTGCGGAGCTTTCCGTAAAACATTCCGCGGAACATATACTCTTCCGTCAGAGGGTGGATCAGCACCATGGAAAGGAAGGGGAGAAACGAGGGTGCGTGGATGGACTCGTTGACCAAGGTTCCGCCGAGATCAAAGGCGATGGTGACGAGGTACATGGAGAGAACCAGGAGCGCGGTGGTAAGGATGGTGTGCGGGATGGTCTCCAGCACGTACCGTCTCATGGTGAAGGGGCGTTTTTTGAACCGTCCTTCCATGAACGAGTGCTTTTCATCCTCTTCTTTCGGGGGCGGGATCAGCTTTTCGTAATGGTGGAAGGCGAGGATGGAGAAGGAGGCGGCGAAGACAAACTGCAGAAGCTCTGCGAAAATGCCGTCGAAGGTGGAAAGGGTGCCGATCAGAAGGTCGGACAGACTGCCTGTCAGGATGAAGATGCAGAACGAGACGATAACGCGGGAGATGTTGTGAAAATAGACCTTTTCCTTCAAGGGAGCCTCCTTCCTGTCGTTTGGATCATCCGCCGAAAACGGGATCCGTCCGACAATTTTTTCTAATACTATATTATATCACAATCAGGGTGGAATTGCAAGTATTTTAAAACGGTTTTGGGAAGAAATGCATTTGTGCCGCTTTTCTTCCCCGAGGAAAAAATAAATATAAAAAACGCCCCTCCAGTCCAAAAGTTTTTGAAAGGAGGGGTG
>JAZQUQ010000222.1:0-3137 GCA_045631365.1 Eubacteriales bacterium
TCGGCAAGCTCAGGGATGCTGTCGGGGGTGCCGATGGTAATGGATATACTGTCCGCAGAAGGTGCGTTTACGGTAGCAATCTCCGCGCCGCTTACTTTTTGGATGTGGTAAGCCAGCTCCTCTGCCGCTAATTTTTCCTCGGTGTCAGCGTTTTCGGAGAGGACGATGTGTGCCTTGGCAATGCCGTTTTCCGTGATGCGGGAGGTGTCAAGGACGATGGTTTCTCCAACATCCGTTTCAGAGCCTGCGGTTTCGGGAACTTTCGTTTCGGCAGCTTCCGTTGCCTGTGTTTTTTCGGTTTCCTTCGCCGTTCCGTCGCCGCAGGAGACTGCAGAGGCAAGAAGAAGTGCGGCGAGAATGAGAGAGAGAGTCCGTTTCATAAAGATTTCCTTTCCGTGGGATTACCAATCGTATACTTCCACAAACCGTTCAAACAATACTTTCATCTGACCGATCAGCACCTTGCCTTTGCCTTCTGCTGTATCGTATGCGGTGGTCAGCGCGGCAAGAATACCGTCGCGGATGGAGGAATCGTAATTCACGAAGAATTCGTAGTGAACCATGGGACTGGTGCCGTAGGTGTAGGGCTGCAAATATTCTTCATCCATTGCCGCACTGCCATCTACCCAGCCTTTATAGAGGAGATTGTAGTATTCAAGCATGGGTTCTGCGGCATCACCGTAGACCTTTTCGCAGAAATATTCAATAAGGGCATCCACGTCTTCATAAGGGTTCCAAGCCAGCTTGCTGTAGAGCCAGTAGGTCATTGCATTGGTTGCCCAGGTGTCGGCATTCGTAAAATCGGCGACGGACCAGGACAATTTTATTATGTACGCCATGGGATCGGTAAGGATATCCCACATATAATCTCCGCTGTCGTCAGCCAGGCCTTCGGGCTGTACGCCAAGGAAGCCGCAGGAAGCATAATACTGCAGGTCGGACTGAATGCGGTACCAAATGGGACGGCAGTACAGGGGGGAGGAAACGAAGCAGCCGTAGTAGTTGTAGAAGATCTGGTTGTTGGTAAGTTCCTTCCAGCTTTCCAGATTGTTGAAATCGATTCTGTTTTCATCGCTTTTGGGGTCGGTGATGTCATATCTCAAGTCTTCGTAAATGGTTGCCTGTACCACTTCAATGTTGTCTTCCAGGGAGCAGGCCGGGGCGAATCTTGTGAAGAAGTAGGCGAAGGTACGGACGGTGCTTCCGGGAGCCTCTGCCTCTACCATACGGGCCACTTTATTGAGGAAGGTGTAATAGACGGTACTTTTGAAATTGCTGTCGCTGGGGTAGACAAACTGTCCCTCTGCGTATTCGAAGGGCTCGGAGCTCTTGCCGTAGACAATACCATCCTCTACGTCCTCGATTCCCACGAACACAACGGGGTCACCGGTCGTACGAATGGTCTGAATCAGGGTTGCCGCCATTGCCTCTGCCGCAAGATCGCTCCAGAAGTTGATCTGGGGAGATTCGGATGCGTCAAGGGGATTCCCCTTTTCGTCGGTGTTCCAGTATTCTGTAATGTTGGGGTCGTAGAGCGGACTTGATGTAATGAGATGTTTGACATTGTGAGCGACATAGAGACAGGTAATGCCGGGATATCCGCCTGCCGATGTACAATTGATCTTATTGCGGGAGAGCATCTGTCTGGTGGACAGCTCCTGATGATTGGTTTTTGCGCAGTGATGCCAGCCTCTCGCCGCGAAGGGGGATTTTTCGCGGTAATTCACTTTTTCCGCGGTAATGGTGGGCATTTCGTCGTAGATCAGACCGATCTCTTCGTCGGCACGGATCCACAGCACACCCATGTTATCTTCGATAAAGTCGTAGACACCGTTGAGTGCACCCTTTGCAACTGTACCGAAGATGTAAATCTTTCCCTCATGGGAACGGATGGCAAAGCCGTCTTCGCCGTAGCGTTCGGTGTCACCCACCTTGCCAAGCTCACGGAGCCAGGCGAGGTCTTCGGGGAAGAGAGTCTCAAGCTCGGGGAGAGAATCGGGGGTGGCAATGACGATGGGGAGGGAATCAGACTGTACCGTATTGGTTGTGGAAACCTGTGCACCGCTTACTTTGTTGATATGATACGCCAGTTCTTCTGCCGCCATCTTTTCAAGCTCGTGGGCGTTTTCGGAAAGCACGATATGTGCCTTGGCGGTGCCGTTTTCCACAAGAAGATTGGGGTCATAGGAGGGTGTGATTTCGCTGACTTCCGTTTCGGAAGCTGTCGTTTCGGGTGCTTTGGTTTCAACAGAAGCCGTATCGCTTTCGGTTTCGGAGGGCGTTGTGCTGCCGCAGGCTGCAAGGGAGGAGGACAGCAAAAGTGCGGCGAGAATGAGAGAGAAGGTTCGTTTCATGTAAAATCCTTTCATTATTCGGTTGGAATTCGAGGGGGTCGATCAATAGGGGAATTCCATGTTTTCGATATAGTACAGGATGTATTCCATGGACTCCACAAAAGGCAGAATCCGTTCTTTTGCGGCATCGTCGGCGACTGCCATTGCGTTGTTTAAGGCAGACATCATCTTTTCTGCCGCTCCTTCAAACTCCACCAGATCGGCATTGTCGATAAAGCTGTCGATGTAGGTCTCAAGGGAGGTGGTCCAGATGACCTCCACTCGCATGGTCGGCGTGGGGGCATCGGTTTCTTTCCCTTCCATCCATGCTCCCTCCAAAATGCGGTAGTATTCCTGCATGGATTCGGATGCATCCCCATAGCATTTGTCGCAGAATTCCTTGATGAGTGCGTCCACGTCCTCATAGGGATTCCAGCTCAGCTTTTCGTAAATCCAGAAGGGAAGTGCGTTCATTGCCCAGGATTTTCCGTTGGTGAACGGGGTTCCGTCCTCACGGAAATAGGTCATTGCGGTGTACTTTGTCCATTTTCCGTATGCCCAGAGATGGGGGGAATCGATATCGATCAGTCCCTCGGAAAGCACACCCTGATAGCCGAGACTTGCGTAGAGCTGCAGGTCAGCCTGAATTCTGTCCCACACGGGACGGCAGTAGTAGAGAGAGGGAAGGAAGGAGCCGTAGTAGTTGTAGAAGATCACGTTGCTCGTCTTGGCTTTCCATCCGACAATATCCTTGTAAACCAGGGCGTTTCGGTTGTTGGTGGTGTCGATGATGGGGTCGGTCAT
>JAZQUQ010000223.1:0-2936 GCA_045631365.1 Eubacteriales bacterium
CCTTGGATACCAGCTTCTGCTCGATTTTCGGCAGTCGGTATTCCGCATTCTCACGGAGCTTCCCGATAAACGCCGCGGAAAGATTGGTCATTTCCTCATACGATGCGCCTTTGTTCATCCACATGAAAAGCTGTTCCGCGCGGAACCCCTTTTCCCCAAGGGAGACCACGAATTCCTTCAGCTCGTCCCTCGTCATGGACATGATATCGGGCTTTGTTTTCATTTCCGTTCCGTTCATGCCTTCCTCCTCATTTTTGCAATAAAGAACCCGTCGCACCCGTCGATATGGGGGAAGAAGGTTCGCATTCCGTCCTCACCGAGTCCGAATTTTTCGTCGGCTTCGGGGGTAAAGTCTCTATGTTCACTGAGGAAACGTTCCACGATTTCCTCATTTTCCGCTTTGTTCAAGGTACAGGTGGAATACACCAGAACGCCGCCGTCCTTCACATATTCCGCCGCACCGCACAGGACTCCGTACTGAATTTCGGGAAGTCCTCTGACCGATTCCAGGGATTTATAGCGGATATCGGGCTTTTTCGCAATCACGCCCAGTCCCGAGCAGGGGGCGTCGCAAAGCACACGGTCTGCCTTCCCCACCAAATCCGCCACGGGTCGTCTCGCATCGTTTTCCCCTGTTTTTATGATGGTAATCCCCAGTTTTTTTGCCCCTTTTTCAATGAGGGACAGCTTGTTTTTGTGTAAATCAAAGGCATAAAGCATGCCTGTATTTTCCATATCCAATGCCACGGAGAAAGTCTTTCCACCGGGACAAGCACAGGTGTCTGCCACCGTCTCTCCCGCTTTTGCACCAAGGACAGCGGCACAGATTCGGGATGCCTCGTCCTGAACAAAACAGTCCCCGCCGTCGATGGCTTGACGCACTGCGTCGGAGAAATCCTCCGTCAAAACCGCATCGGGCGCGATCTCCGAAAGCCGTCCGCCGATTTTATCAGCAAACGCAGCCCCGCTCTGACGCAAAGTATTCACGCGGAGGGACAAAAGAGGCTCACGGTTGGAGGCGGCAAGAATTCCTTCCGCACATTCGTCCCCGTAGCAGTCCATGTAAAGCTTACAAAGCTCCTCGGGGAAGGAGTATTTCACGGACAAAACGTAGGCACGGTCGCCCTCGGTGGGGTAATCCACCCGCTTTCCCTTTCGGAGAAATCCGCGGAGAACCGCATTGACGAACCCCTTTTTTGATCGGGAAACCAAATCCACGCTCTCGGAAACCGCCGCGTGATCGGGGACCCTGTCCATAAACGCCATCTGATAAATGCCCAGCCGAACCGCCGTCCGCACGTCCGCATCCAGCGAAGACGACGGACGGTCCGATATACCGTCAATGATGTAGTCAAGGGTGATCTTTCGCTCCAGCACCCCGTAAACCAACCGTGTGTATAACGCCCCGTCCGCCCCCGTCAATCCCGAAGACTTCAGAACCGAATCCACCTCCAAGTTGGCAAATTTCCCGTCCCTCTCGCAAGCCATAAGCGACCCCATGGCAAGCTGCCTTGCTGTCTGTTTCATTGCTTTACCGGTTTTACTCGGGGAAAACTTTTTGCAAAAAGTTTCCCCAGAACCCCTTTCAAAAATCTTTAAACAATATAACTTTTAGGTTAACCAACTAAAATAACGATAAACTATATTTGATGCTCCAAAGCCCATTTAACCCAGTTGAAAAGTTTTGATCCAACTTTTTCAAAAGTTGGCGGGTTTTAGGGCAGAGCCCTAACGCGTCCCCGTCCCCTCAGTCGCGTCTGCTGCGATTGGCGAGGGTGATCAGGCGGAGGAGGTTGCCGAGGGCTACTGCGAGGGCGGCAACGTAGGTCATAGCGGCGGCGGTCAGCACTTTTTTGGCTGCTTTTTGTCCTTCGTCGCTGACTCTGCCGGAATCGCGGATGGCGGCAAGAGCGCGGCTGCTTGCGTTGAACTCCACGGGGAGTGTTACCAGCTGGAAGACCACGGAAAGAGCGAACAGAAGCACGCCGATATAGGCAAGGGAAGGTGCGCTGAACACGATTCCGAGGAGTACCAAAGGCACGGACAGTCTGGAACCGATATTGGTTGCGGGGATAATGGCGGAACGGATCTTCATGGGTCCGTATCCTTCCGCATACTGCACCGCGTGGCCCGCCTCATGCGCCGCAACGCCCACCGCAGCCGCTGTCGCCGCATTATAGGTGGAGTCCGACAAGCGGATTACATTGGCTTTCGGGTCAAAATGGTCGGTCAGCTCACCCTGCACATGGGTTACCTGCACATGGTGGAGACCGTTTGCGTCAAGGATCAGCCGTGCGGCATCCCGACCGGTCATGCCGTACTCCGACGCAACCTTGCTGTACTTGGCAAAGGTGGTTTTCACATTGAACGATGCCCACAGCGCAAAAATCAAAGCGGGCAGAACGTACACAACGTACGTCATATCAAAACCATAGTAAAAAGGCATAGTAACACCTCAATTTCTTATCTTAATACATCTCCCACAGCGATTTTTCTGCCGTTGATGTACGCCGATGCCGCCATTCTGCTCTTCCCCTCGGGGACAACGCCCGTGATGGCAAGGCATCCTTCCCCGCAGGCAACGGTAATCACGCCGCCGTCAAGGGAAATCACCGTACCGGGGACAGCATTTGTCACCGCATCGGTCTTTTCCGCGGAAGTCAGCTTCAGAAGCTTTCCGTCGGGGGTATGTGTTACTGCAAGGGGCACGGGAGAAAGTCCGCGGATTTGGTTGAACAGTGCCGCGGCAGGTCTGCTGAAGTCAACGTAGGTGTCTTCCTTCAGAATCTTCGCCGCATGGGTCGCCTCCGCCTCGTTCTGCACCTCTCTCGGCACATTCCCGTTTGCAATACAGTCGATAACCGCACACATTGCCTCGCCGCCCAGAATCGCCAGACGGTCGTGGAGGGATTCAAAATTGTCCTCTTCCGAAATGG
>JAZQUQ010000224.1:0-2523 GCA_045631365.1 Eubacteriales bacterium
CCATCGACGATCCCGATAATATGCATAACTCCATACTGGTCACGGACCTTTCCGCATGGAGAAGCATTACGCCCAATCTTATCATTTACAATTACTACGGCTGCTACTGGACCTCTAATTCCTACGAGCGTCCCATCTGGAGAAAACTTCAGGGAGATCTCCGTTACTATGCGGCAATGGGGATCACAGGAACTATTCCGGAGGGCGTTGCAGACAATGCGGGAGTTGCTCCTGCGGTTTTCCCGCCCGATGACCCAAACGCAGCTGCTAATACCTGGGGGATGAATTCCCTTACCTTCTGGATCTACCACAAGCTGAGCTGGAATCCCGAGGAGGATGTGGACGCACTGATCAAGGAATTCTGCGACAAATGCTACGGCGAAGCATCCGAGCATATGCAGGAGTATTACCGTCTTCTCGAAAAAGGATGGGTAGACGGCAAAAATGACTATTTCAGGTGGAGTGTAACCCCCAAGGAGCTGTACATCTATATGGACAATTTTGTCTATCTCCTTGATCTGGAGGACGACATGATCGCCGCACTTCAGAACGCATGGGATGCCGCAAACGATGTGGAAAAGGAGCGTATCCGCCGCATCAAGGAAGTTTTTGAAAGCTATTTTGCCGAAGAATAAAAGTCATGGGGGTGTACGTTTGTACACCCCGCTTTGTTTCTTGACTGCTTATAAAAGTGCACGGGCTGCAATTTGTTATTTTGCACAAATCCTACAATCCCCCCTTGGTGAATTTCGCCCTTGCTTTTCTTTCGGGTTTTCTGTATAATGAGAGATAGCTACAACTTTTACCACACGAAAGGAAATTGCCTATGAAACGTACCTTATCCCTCATCCTCGCCGCCATTTTGTTGGCGTCCTCCCTTGTATCCTGCGGCGAAGAAACGGCAAAGGAAACAAACGTACCCGAGACAGCAGCTCCCGAAACCTCGGCGGCAACCGCTCCTGCCGAAACCGAGTCCCCCGACATAAAACCCTCCTACGACACCACAAAAATCACGGAGAACGGCGTTGCCAAGGCGCATATTGTCCTTCCCGACGGGGCAAGCGACAGGGAAAAGACGGCGGCTGAGGAGCTGGTGTACCACATCAAGTTAGTCAGCGGCGCCGACGTGACTGTTGCCAATGCGGTGCAGGACAACAGCCTCCCCATTATCATCGCTACCCCCGATTCCCTCCCCGAATTGGAGAAGCTGTTCCCTGAAGATATGGCGTGGCTTCGTACCACCTATGAAGAATACGACAACGAAGTCGGTTTCCGTCGTTGGGGCAGTGACGGTTTTGCGGTAAGACAGCTTAACGGAAAGATCTACATCTTTGGTGCAACTCCATCGGGTTCACTCAATGGGGTGTACGACTTTATTGAGGAAAACCTCGATCTTATCTGGATCCGAAGCGGTGAAGAAGGGATCATCTATGACGAAATGCCCACCATTGATGTGGTAAAAGCGGACTATCGGGAAAAATCCCCCTTTGAGATCCGCTACGGAAACGGTACGGCACAGTTGACCCAGCGGAACAAGTACAACACCGATACACAACTTCGCGGCACAACAGGCCATGCTCACACCGTCAAGGGACTGGTCACCTCAAGCCCGATCTACGATCCTACCATTGACGAATATTGGGAAACCGATAGTAAGGGAAAACATATGTCACCCTCCGCTTCCCATCAGGTAAACTATTGGAGCCAGTTGACAGCGGATACGGTTGCAGCCGCTGTCATTGATGTTCTTGACAAAAATCCCGATTACGAATATTACCGCTATTTTTCCGTAAGCCAGGAAGACCATGATTTCTGCTCCGGCATCTATCCCGAACAAGGTGAGCCTTTCGAATATGCCCCCGGTCAGTTCATTGAACCCACCGATCCTGCCTATATATCCACTGTTTACTTTGAGTTTATCAATCGTGTTGCCCGCAAGGTAGCGGAAAAACATCCAGATATCTATATCACAACCCTTGCATACTACTTTTCCATCGTACCTCCTGTATGCGAAATTGAAGAAAATGTTGCAATCATGTTCTGCCCCATGGAGGAGGATCTTACGCAGGACAGCTTTGCGGTTGCACGAGCGGAAGCAGAAGCAGGAGAGGCTACACTTGCTGCATATCAGGCACAATATTATGAAATGTGGGCAGAAAAGCATCCCACCATCATGCAGTACACCTATTACTGGGACTGTTATATCCTTGCCTGGTATGAACGCCCGATTTGGGATCGGTTCCAGGACGACTGTCAGTATTATGCATCCAACGGTTCTCTCGGTTGGTATGCCGATGGAGGTCTTTCGGATCTTGACTATGCAAACTTCGATTGGACAAAAGCGGCTCGTTCAAATCTTCCTCCCGATTCCCCCTTCCACTTTACCAAAGCAGAAGCATACGAGATGAACACCCTGATGTTTTGGCTTTATTACAAACTGATGTGGAATCCCTATGAAGATGTGGATGCGCTCATCAAGTACTACTGCGACAAGGTCTATGGAGCTGCTTCCGAGTATATGCA
>JAZQUQ010000225.1:0-1887 GCA_045631365.1 Eubacteriales bacterium
GTATCTGATTGCTCCGAAAATGCTGAAAAACACGGTCTTGCTTCTTGCAAGCCTTGTTTTTTATGCATGGGGTGAACCGAAATACGTGGTGCTGATGACCGCCACCATCTTCCTCGGATACGTTCTCGGTCTTCTGATCGAGCGTTTTCACGGGACGAAGTTGGCAAAGCTGTTCCTCATTCTGTCGGTAACCGTTGACCTTGGCTTTCTTGCCTATTTCAAATACGCCGACTTCTTTATCAAGAACTTCAACACCGTAACGGGGCTTTCCGTGGAGCTGCTCCGTGTGGCGCTTCCCGTGGGTATCAGCTTCTATACGTTCCAGATTCTCAGCTACACCGTTGACGTATACCGTGGGGACGTTCCCGCACAGAGGAACCCCATCAATCTTGCCACGTATATCGCGCTCTTCCCCCAGCTCATCGCAGGTCCCATCGTCCGCTACTCCGACATTGCCCTTCAGCTTGACAGCAGAACGCACACCTTTGAGAAAACCGCCATCGGTATCCGCCGTCTCATTATAGGTCTCGGCAAAAAGATTCTCATTGCGGACGTTTTGGCAGGCTTCTGTGCTGCATTTAATGCGTCTGACGACAAATCCGTTCTGTTCTTCTGGCTTTTCGGCATCGCTTATGCTCTGCAGATTTACTTCGACTTCTCGGGATACAGTGATATGGCAATCGGACTTGGAAAAATCTTCGGCTTCGATTTCCTCGAAAACTTCAACTATCCCTTCATCTCGGGCAGCATTACGGAATTCTGGAGAAGATGGCATATGTCCCTCGGCAGCTGGTTCCGTGACTATCTCTACATCCCTCTCGGCGGAAACCGCTGCGGAAAGTGGCGCAATATCTTCAACATTTTCGTGATCTGGATGGCAACGGGCTTCTGGCACGGCGCGGAATGGAACTTTATCCTTTGGGGACTGTTCTTCGGCATTGTGCTCCTGATCGAAAAAACATGGCTTCTCAAGCATCTGAAGAAGGCAAAGGTCTGGAACCACTTCTACGTTCTCGGGCTGGTGCTGTTCAGCTTTATCCTCTTCGCTTCCGTGAATCTCGGAGATTTGATTGTAAACGTGAAGGGGATGCTGGGACTTTCCGGTGCCCCGCTCATCAGCACAGAGACCGTTTACTACCTCAGAAGTTATGCGGTGATCCTGATTCTTGCCGTTGTGGGTGCAACCCCCGTGGTAAAGAAGGCTGCCGCTGCCGTTCACGAATCCAAGCTGGGCAACAAGCTTCTCACCGTGCTGGAACCCGTTTCCCTTGGCGTTCTGCTCCTCGTGATGACAGGATACCTTGTGGACGGATCCTTCAGCCCCTTCCTGTACTTCAGATTCTAAAAAGGAGGTTCTGCTGGTATGAAAAACAATGCAAAAAATATCGCTGTGGTTTCCTTTATGGGAGTCCTCCTTTTCGGGCTGTCCTTTTGGGCATGGTTCAAGCCTGCGGATGAGTTCTCCCTGAGCGAACGCCGCCCTCTTGATCAATTCCCGGGAATTTCCATGGAATCCATTCTGGAAAAAGACCGCGAGAAGACCTTTATGAACACCTTTGAGTCCTACACCCTCGACCAATTCCCTCTCCGTGACACCTTCCGTACGTTGAAATCCATTGCTTCCTACTATGTTTTCGGCAAGAAGGACAACAACAACATTTACATTGCGGACGGATATGCGGCACAGCTGGAATATCCCATCAAGGAAGACAAGATGGACTATGCAGCAGCCAAATTCAAGGAAGCCGCCAAGTATCTGAACGAGAATGCGAATTTCTATTTCTCCATCGTCCCCGACAAGGGCTACTTCCTTGCGGAGGAGAACGGGTATCTCTCCCTTGATTACGGCAAGTTCTTCGCCATGATGGCGGAAAAGATGGATTTTGC
>JAZQUQ010000226.1:0-6176 GCA_045631365.1 Eubacteriales bacterium
GAATTCACAGAGCCTATGGAAGAAATCGAAGCAGCCGAAATTGTTGAGCTTGCGGAAGAATTCACAGAGCCTATGGAAGAAATCGAAGCAGCCGAAATTGTTGAGCTTGCGGAAGAATTCGCGGAGCCTATGGAAGAAATCGAAGCAGCCGAAGTTGTTGAGCTTGCGGAAGAATTCGCGGAGCCTATGGAAGAAATCGAAGCAGATGAGGCTGATGAATTTGCGGAGGAATATGCGGAACTTGACGATTTCGCCGGTGAGTGTGCGGGATTGGATGCGGAAGAGGCGTTGCCCATCTTCCCTTTGACAGACGACGGCGATGACATCGAGGCACTGTTGGCAAACGATCTTTCGGCGGAAGCGGAAGAGGTTGAGGAGGACGTGAATTATTCCGGATATCTTGATCTGATTGAGGAAGCGGGAGAGGAAGAAGAACCCGAGATTCGGATTGACTGGAGGCTGCGCCGTGCGGAGAAGGCGAATGCGTCCGCGGAGGAATCCGAGGAGGATTTTGAGTTTTTTGAAGAATCGACAGAAGACCCGATCGAAGAAGACGAGGGTGATTTCATCGGTTTGGATGCTCTGTTCTCCAACGCGGTTGATGAGAATGATGGAATCTCTTTGACCGATGAGTTTGATATTGTTTATTCCAGCAGAAACAGCGTAAAAAATGTGGAAGAGATCGGCAAACAGCCTCTCGTAGCTCCCGAACGCCCCTCAAATCCCAAAAAACACAAGAAATTTTAAGTGAGAAAGCAGGGTTATGCTCTACACAATTTTGATTATTATTTTATCCGTTGCGGCGGATCAGATCACCAAATATCTTGCGGTGACTCACCTTGCAGACGGCCCATCCTACCCGCTCCTCAAGGATATTCTTCACTTCACCTACGTGGAGAACCGAGGGGCAGCGTTCGGTATGCTTTCGGAGCACCGATGGGTTTTTATGGTGATCTCCACGGTGGCAATTGTTCTGGTGGCAATATGGCTTTTCAAGGATAAGACCTACGGACCGTGGATGAAGTGTGCGGCTGCTCTGATTGTGGGCGGCGGTATCGGAAATATGATTGACCGCGTGCTTCTCGGATACGTGGTGGACTTCATTGACGTGGTCTGCATCGATTTCTACGTGTTCAACGTTGCCGACTCCTGCGTCTGCGTAGGCTGCGGGATGCTCCTTGTGGGGATGATCCGCAGCGAGATGAAGGAAGCGAAGGCGAAAAAAGCGGCTTCCGCTGCAGGCGATGAAGAAGGACCCTCCACCCTTGGGCTTGAAGAGGATAAGAACGAAAATGAATGAGAATCTGAATGCCGAACTTTTCGCGGAAGAGGAGCTTTCCGAAGGCGGCGAAACGGCGGTTTTTGAGGCGGATACTGCGGGGGCACGGTGCGACGTGTACCTTGCGGAAAAGTTAGAGATCACGCGGTCGGCGGCACAGAAGCTTCTTTCGGGGGGCAAGGTGACGGTAAACGGTGCGGAAGTCTCCAAAAACTGCAAGCTGAAGGTGGGGGATAAGATCGAGGTGATCCTCCCCGAACCGGAAGTGTACGAAGTGGTGGCGGAGAATATCCCTCTCGACGTGGTCTACGAGGACGATCATATTATCGTGATCAACAAGCCTCAGGGGATGGTGGTTCACCCTGCACCGGGGCATCCTTCGGGGACCTTGGTGAACGGACTGATGTACCGTTTGGGCGACTCCCTCTCGGGAATCAACGGCGTCATGCGTCCGGGAATTGTTCACCGCATTGACCGAGACACCAGCGGTCTGATTTGTGTGGCGAAGAACGACAACGCCCACCTTGGACTTTCCGCACAGCTGAAGGATCACACCATGCACAGAGAATACCGTGCCATTGTAACGGGCGGATTCTCTGCAGAGGAGGGAACGGTGAGCGCGCCCATCGGACGGCACCCCAACGATCGGAAGAAAATGGCGGTGGTCCGTACCCCCGGTAAGACCGCACGGGACGCTGTGACCCACTATAAGGTGCTGGAACGGTACAAAGGCTTTACCTTGGTGGAATGTATCCTCGAAACGGGACGGACCCACCAGATCCGCGTGCATATGTCCCACATCGGTCACCCTCTCATGGGCGACGAGCTTTACGGCGGCGGACATACCACCTTCGAGAAGCATAACGCACCCCTCCTGCACGGTCAGTGCCTCCACGCAGCTGCACTGATCCTCATCCACCCCGCCACAGGCGAAACCATGCGCTTCGAAGCCCCCCTGCCGACGGACTTTACTGCCTTGATTGGAAAGTTACGGAACAATTAGGGGAACTTTTTGAGAAAAGTTCCCCTAAAACCCCTCAAAAACTTTTCATCAATAAACAAGTAGCGTGTGTTTTAGGGTGTTAGACTTACAAAATACAGAAATCCCCATCCGAGGATCAATGAATCACGGATGGGGATTTTCGTATAACTCTATTTGATATATGCCCAAAGGTTTTTGGGGGAGTCACCCTCATATAAATCTTTAGTTGATCGACACAAGATTGTCAAAGAAGTCCTTGTTTTCGGAGAGGGTGGTTTCGTTGCCCACGGTGCATTTGTAGTCGGTTTTGAGGGCGGCGTCGATGAGGTCGGCTGCTGCCTTGAACTGATCGGGGGTGATATCCAGCATTTCGCCCCGTTCGCGGAGGACATCTTCATGAGTCCGTCCCATCATGTAAGCGTTGAAGGAACGGGTGACACGGCCTGCGGGGGACATGGGGCGGTCGATGTTGCTGAAGGTACCGATGATATACTTGGTCAGTTCGCTTTCGGCAGGGGTGGTATTGCGGAGGTAGTCTCCCGTACCCACGTAAACGGCATCGGTTTCGGTCAACTTGGGGTCACGGTAGGAGGCGAAGGAAACGCAGCCGGGATCGCTTGTGAAGCCGCATCCGCAGCCGTAAGCTCCGCCCTTCACACGGATCTGCTGATAGAGATAATCGATGTTCACCGCGGTTCGGATGACCTGCAGCGCGCCGGAGTATTCATATCCCGCGTCCTCAAAGTTACCCGCACGGGCAACGTACTGCACCTGAGATGCGGTCATGAAGCCTTCGTTCTTCTTCACGGGGACGATGGGAGTAAATTCACCCAGAGAACCGTGGGAGATGGTATCCAGCTCTGCGGCGAAGAGGGGGAGGTTTTCCGTAAAGGCACGGAGTCCTTCTTCATCGGCGGCGATGCTGAACATCATTCGGCTCTTGTCGAAAATGTAGTCCGTCACAGCACGGAGGGCAGCGGAGAGCTCTTCTGCCTTCTCGTCGAAATGCTCGGTGAGGTCGCAGAGGAACAGGTAGAAGTCAATACCGTTCAGCTTTTCCATATAGGCGTCAAGGGGAGAGAAGTAGGAGCGTGCGCGCTGACCTGCTACGGCGTTGCCCGAGTGCATGATCTGTTCCTGCTTTTCGGACTTCACCTCACCAATGATCTCACGGAGCCGCTTGGTGTCGCTGAATTTGGAGGTCTTGATGATCTCCGCCGCGGTGTCGAACACGTACTTCACCTTATCCGCAAGCACACGGAAGGAGATGCGGTACATGGGGCGGTAGTCACCCTTCTTGCCGCACAGTCTGTAAACGGTGGGAGCAAAGCCGAGGGCACCTGTGTTCAGCTTGATGTCGATATAGAGGTCTGCAAAGCTGTGGTTGGCAGTATCGATCTTTGCGAGAACGGCACCCAGCAGCTCTACGTAGGGCAGATACTTCTTGGGGATTTCGGGGATATCGAAGAGTACGGAGCCGTAGGTGATGCCGTTGGTTTCGATATCGTGGCGAACACCCTTGATTCCGCCGATTTCGCATTCCTCGTTGCTGAAGCCGGGAACCTCACGGGGGATGTCGGTTCTTTCAAGGGAGGGGATGCAATTGAGTTCTTCTTCGGTGGGCTCCATGCTCTGGTAATCGCGGAGCTGCTTGGTGTCGGCGATGATGGCATCCAGCTCCTCGGGGGAGAGGGATGCCTTGTAGTCTGCCAGCTTCTTCGCCAAAGCCTCGTTCCGCTTGTCCACCAGCCCTCTTTCCGCTTCCAGAAGGAGGAGAACGCTGTGGTCGGAGTCAAGGAACTGGGTCTTGATGAGATTTTCGTAGTATCCCGTGCCGATTTTGGCTTTCAGCTCGGCGTAAACGTCCAGAATGTGGAGGTAGGAGAATGCGGCGCGGTCGTCGTAGAGCCAGCTCTGAAGCTGATTGACCGCATAATCAAGGCCGCGGGGGAATCCGCCGTAATCGGACTCACGGAAGGCGAATTCTCTGTGGTTGATGGAGGCAAGGAGAGCCTTTTCGTTGATACCGTTCTTTACCTGTTCTTCCAAAACATTGCGGACGATGTCGTAGAACTTGTCGAGATCTTCGCTCTTTGCTTCCTTTGCGGTCACGAGGAACATATTCTCGATCATGTGGGTTTCGTAGCCGCCGCCGATTTCGTTTCCGATCCCTGCATCAAAGAGTGCCTGCTTGATGGGGGCGCCGGCGGAGTAAATCAGCACCTCGCTGAGAATATCCCATGCGGTCGCTTCCGTTACGTTGAGTGCGGAATTGCACAGGGCACCGTAGGCGAAATAGGACTTGCCGTCCACTTCGTCGGTGGAGGAAACGGAGTATTTGTCCGTGATTCTTTTGGGTTCCTTTGAGCCGAAACGGGGCTGGGGTGCGATGTCGGAATGGGGATCGATGGCATCAAAGGCGGAGAGGTAGTGCTCATCCATCCAAGCGAGCCGTTCGTCCATGTCGCAGTCTCCGTAGACGAAGATATAGCTGTTGGAGGGGTGATAGTGGCTTCTGTGGAAGTCAAGGAATTCGTCGTAGCTGAGCTCGGGAATGAATGCGGGGTCACCGCCCGACTTCTTGCCGTAGGGGGCATCGGGGAACATTCCCTTGAGAAGTGCGTCATACAGTGCGGAGTAGGGGGAGGAAGTCGCGCCCTTCATTTCGCTGTAGACAACGCCGTTGACGGTCAGCTCCTCCTCGGGGCTGTTCAATTCATAGTGCCAGCCCTCCTGCATGAAGATTTCGCGGCGGTTGTAGATGTTGGGATAGAACACCGCATCCATGTACACGTTCATCAGGTTTTTGAAGTCCTTTTCGTTGCAGGACGCCACGGGATACAGGGTCTTGTCAATGTAGGTCATGGCGTTGAGGAAGGTGTTGAGAGAACCCTTCACCAGCTGCATAAAGGGATCGCGGGAGGGGAAGTTCTTGGAGCCGTTGAGGACGGAATGCTCGATGATGTGGGGCACACCGGTGTCGTTCTCCACAGGGGTACGGAATGCCGCACAGAACATTTTGTTTTCGTCGTCGTTGGACATGACGCACACGCGCGCACCCGACTTCTTGTGGCGGAGAACCATGCCGGCGGTCTTGATGTCGTCAAGGTACTCTTCGTACTCCAGCACATAGGCGGGATTGGGAGAGAGTTCAGCGTAGTTTTTAATATTCTTAGCCATTTTTATATCCTTTCGAGTGTTTTTTGTGATAAAACTTTCTACCTACTATTATGACAGTTTTTTGCATGTTTGTCAAGCGAAATATTGAATTCTTCACGGAATAATATTTAAGAAAGGTTTTTCCTTGTCCCTTGACAAACGGCTGCAATTGCCTTACAATATTATTTGGTTAGATATCCTCCTTGCCAGGTGTGAACCACGCCCAGACGTCGTGTTGGTTCGGGGCGATTCCGCAGAATAAGAGCGATGCGGATCGTTACAGTCATATCGAGTGGGATTTCATCCCCTTGACCGAGGGGGCGCTCATTCTCTCCCTCTGTCACGGTGCATTCTGTGTTTACAAGATACATTACCTTCGGCCGTTCCCCCGAAAGCTCGGTGCAGTAGGCGATGATCTCATTTTTTAAAGTATCGTAAAAATCATTCATCCGCGAAACAGCCCCCGCCTCCCTCTTTTTGGCGTTTTCGCCGGCGGTAAACGCGGGATAGCGGATGAGATAATGTCTGTCCGATACACATTTTTGGATAATATACATGGCATTCCTTTCACTATATACAAAATGGCAGGTAATCATATGTTAAATAACACAACCCCCCTTGCCGATCGGTGCCGTCCGCAGTCTTTTGACGATATGGTAGGTCAGAGCCACCTCTGCGGCAAAAACGGCATCCTCCGTCGGATCATGCAGAGGGGATTCATTCCGTCCATGATCTTCTTTGGCCCTCCCGGTACGG